>JBFNEZ010000039.1:0-23415 GCA_040797825.1 Thermotaleaceae bacterium
CTGTATGGGTAGCTCCTGTAATTGTTTTTGAAGCTTGAAGATGATATTTATGACCATTATGAAAAGGATTATATTCTGTTATAAAACCCAATACCTTCATGTTTAGTCCTCCCTAATACGAACAAATAGGATAGCGTTTGAAAAAAGGCCATACTTGTCTCTAAATCCTAACTATAATATTACTAAAAATCACGGATAATATCAAAAAGATTTACTAATAAACGGGTAAGGGCATCTAATTTTTATTTTATTCTAAAAAAATCTTCATGAATAAGAGGAAAAAATGAATTTTTATAGAATTTAATCGTGTTATATTAAATTTAAGGAGGATATCAAAAATGAATGTATTGGTTATTAACTGTGGAAGCTCATCTTTAAAGTATCAGCTCATTAATATGAAAGATGAAAGCGTTCTAGCAAAAGGTCTTGTAGAAAGGATTGGTATTGAAGGTTCTGTACTCAAACATGAGACAACAGGCAAAGAAAAAGCTGTTATCCAGCAGCCCATGCCAACCCATAAGGTAGCCCTTGAGCTCGTTGTGAATGCCTTGGTTGACAAGGAACATGGTGCTATTGGCAGTATGGACGAAATTAATGCAGTAGGTCATCGTGTTGTCCATGGCGGAGAAAAATTCAGTGGTTCTGTTGTAATTACTGACGATGTAATCAAAGCTATGGAAGAATGTATTGAACTAGCCCCCTTACATAACCCGCCAAATCTAGTAGGAATTAGTGCTTGCAAAGAATTGATGCCAAATATAAAGATGGTAGGCGTATTCGATACAGCCTTCCATCAAACAATGCCAAAATCATCTTATATTTATCCAATTCCCTATGAGCTCTATGAAAAATATGGAATTAGACGATATGGTTTCCATGGAACTAGTCATAAGTATGTAGCTGAAAGAACTGCAGCTATTTTAGGAAGACCACTGGAGTCCCTAAAAATTATTACTTGCCACCTAGGAAATGGAGCTAGTTTAACTGCGATTGATGGTGGTAAATCCATAGATACTAGTATGGGCTTTACTCCATTAGAAGGATTAGCTATGGGTACTAGATGCGGCGATATCGATCCTTCAATCGTTAAATTTATTATAGATAAAGAAGGTATTGATATTGATGGGGTAACCGATATTCTCAACAAAAAATCAGGTGTTCTTGGAATCTCTGGAGTTAGTAGTGATTTTAGAGATATTGAACAAGCAGCAGCCGATGGAAATGAAAGAGCACAGTTGGCATTAGATGTTTTTGATATGCGTGTTAAGAAATATATAGCAACCTATGCCGCAGTAATGAGCGGAGTAGATGCTATTGTTTTCACGGCGGGATTAGGAGAAAATTCATCATCAAATCGTGAAGCTATTATGACGGGTCTGGAATTTATGGGTGTGAAAATTGACTCGGAAAGAAATAATACTAGAGGAAAAGAAGTTGTTGTGAGTGCAGAAGATTCAAAAGTTAAAGTGTTGGTTATCCCTACAAATGAAGAGTTGATGATTGCAAGAGATACCCAAGAATTATTAAAATAAATTTTGAAATGATATATTATTGATAAAAGGTAGGATGGAATTCCTACCTTTTATCAATAATAAACATATATATAACAAAGAAAAAGGGTCAGGTATCAAGGAATTTTACTTGACAAAAATTAGTTCCGTTTGTATAATAAAATCTGTCAATACATCGAGGTGTAAGCGTATGAAGATTTCTTTAAAAGAATTATTGGAAGGATTAAAAGATAGTATTGATATTCAAGTACAAATGCCCTTTCCAAAATTCGAATTTTATAATGAAGAAATTATCTTTACAGAACCAGTGCTATTTGAAGGGCAGGCATATCGCAGTGAACGTGAGTTTTTTATCAAAGGAACGATAGAAGGTCTTGCGTTGCTAAGTTGTCACCGATGCTTAAAATCCTTCTATAAAAAGATTGTCTATTCCATTCATGAACAACTAATTATTTTGGACACTCTTGAGAATGCAGAAGATGATTTATATTCTGTTAGGGATTATATGCTGAATATCGGGGATATAATAGAAAATAATTTAGTACTAGCCTTTCCTATGAAGGTTGTTTGTGATGAAGATTGTAAAGGCCTGTGTTTGATTTGTGGAGAAAATCTCAATGAGAATGTATGCACTTGTGATAACCATGAGATAGATCCCAGATTAATGAAACTAAAGGATTTTTTACAACAAGATTAAGGAGGTGGAAAAAATGGCAGTACCTAAGCGGAAGACATCAAAGGCAAGAAGAGATAAAAGAAGAGCAGAAAATATCAAAATGACAGCTCCTAATATTATAAAATGTCCACAGTGTCATGAACCGAAGCTCCCACACAGAGTATGTAAAGCGTGTGGTTTCTATCATGATAAAGAGGTTGTAAAAGTTCAATAATCTAAAATAGTAATGATGAATTGCATCATTACTATTTTTATTTTTAAAGAAAAATGCAAGGACGGATATTGATGGGTAAAATTGGATATGCTTATGAAAAAAATCATTAATTATGAAATGATAAAACTTCGGGAAGTAGCATGATTGCCAGAAGGATTGGCAATTATTATAGAAAAAGATTGATTTAATTTTAAAAATAATATATACTAATTATTAATACTAGGTACTAAGTACAAGTGCTAAAACGAGGTGATTGCATGCCTAGGGGCAAAACCACAAAGAGTGAGCGTCAAACCCAACTACTAAAGAAACTAGAGGAAGAACCCTTTGTAACAGATGAAGAATTATGTGAATATTTTCAGGTGAGCATCCAAACGATACGGTTAGATAGATTAGAACTAGGAATTCCAGAATTAAGAGAACGGGTAAAAAAGGTGGCAGAAAAGAACTATTCTAAGGTAAAAAGCTTAGGAGAATCTGAAATTATTGGAGAACTAATTGATCTTCATCTCAATCAAAGTGCAATATCTATTTTAGAAACGACAAAAGAAATGGCTTTTCGAAAAACCAAGATTGTTCGAGGACATCACATATTTGCAATGGCAGAATCCTTAGCAATGGCAGTAATCAATGCGGATGTGGCCTTAACAGGTATCGCTAATATGAAATACAGTATACCAGTGCTAGCGGGCGATAAATTGGTAGCAAAGGCAGAAGTTGCTCGAATTAGAGGAAAAAAGTTTTTCGTCCATGTAAAGATAAATGTGAAGCAAGAACAAGTATTCAGAGGAAAATTTATCCTCGTATCTATTGAAGAAGAGTAGGGGGTAATATCGTATGATAATTGCTGTGGATGCTATGGGAGGAGATCATGCCCCCCATGAAATTGTGAAGGGATGTATCGCAGCACAAAAAGAACTAGATGTGGAGATTTTTCTAGTTGGAGATAAAGATACTATTGAAAAAGAAATCAAAAAATATAATGGTGATTTAAATAAAATACATATCAAACACTGTACAGAGATAGTAAATAATCATGATAAACCTGTTCAAGCTATCCGACAAAAAAAGGACTCTTCAATGGTTGTAGGGTTAAATATGTTAAAGAGGCAAGAAGTGGATGCTTTTATCTCTGCAGGCAATACTGGAGCGCTATTGGCAGGAAGCTTGTTTCAAATAGGACGCATTAAAGGGATTGATAGGCCTGCTATTGCCGTACCTTATCCTACTAGAAAGGGAATATCATTGCTGGTTGATGCTGGTGCTAATGCAGAATGCAAGGCGAAAAATCTACTAGAGTTTGCTATGATGGGAAAGATCTATGCAGAAAAAGTATTAAATGTGGAAGAAACAAGAGTTGGTTTAGTAAATATTGGTTCAGAGGAAGGGAAAGGTACAGAAATTGTTAAGAAGGCTTATGAGTTATTGAATAATAGCGAACTAAACTTTATAGGCAATATTGAAGCAAGGGAACTGCCAAATGGAGCTGCAGATATTATAGTATGTGATGGATTTGTTGGCAATGTTATTCTTAAGCTAACAGAAGGTGTAGCCATAACCATCATGACAATGTTGAAAAATGCTCTTGAAAAGAATTTACTAAGTAAACTAGGTGCTCTTCTTTTAATGCCTACATTAAGAAAGTTTAAAAAAGAACTGGATTATACAGAATATGGAGGAGCCTTACTGCTAGGGGTAAATGGAGCAGTAATTAAAGCTCATGGTAGTTCAAATGCAAAGGCAGTAAAAAATGCAATCGTACAGGCGGAAAAATTTGTGGAACAACAGATAATTCAGTCTATTCATACAGAGATGATGAGAATAGGAGATGAAAAAGATGGGAACTAATCTTACTCCTGCAGGGATATTGGGCATAGGTAGTTTTCTACCAAAAAAAACGATTACCAATCAGGATATTGAAAAAATGGTAGACACTACAGATGAGTGGATTATTGCGCGAACAGGCATCAAAGCGCGACGGGTTGTTGATGAGGATACAGCCACATCAGATTTAGCCACTGAAGCGGCCATAAGAGCATTAAAAGATGCAAATGTGGAACCAAAAGAAATTGATTTAATTATTGTGGCAACAATTACACCAGATATGGCATTCCCATCAACGGCATGTATTGTTCAGAAAAATCTCAAAGCCACAAAAGCTGCTTCCTTTGATTTAGAAGCAGCATGTTCGGGTTTTTTATACGGCGTAGCAATCGGACAGCAATTTATCGCTACTGGAATGTATAAAAAAGTTCTGGTGATTGGTGCAGAGACCATGTCTCGGATAGTAGATTGGAAGGATAGAAATACTTGTATCCTTTTTGGCGATGGAGCAGGAGCTGTGGTATTGGGAGAAACAGATGAGGGAAGAGGTATCTTGGCAAATTATATGGGTTCTGATGGAGAAGGGGGGAAATTTTTATCTGTTCCAGCAGGAGGTTCTAGAATGCCGGCTACCATTGAAACAATCCATGAAGGCTTGCAATATGTAAAAATGGACGGTAGTGAAGTTTTTAAATTTGCTGTAAGGATTATGGGAAAGGCTGCAGAAGAAGCTTTGAAAATTAGTGGTCATACCATAGAGGATATTGATTATCTTGTTCCTCATCAAGCCAATATTCGAATTGTTGAAGCCGCATCTAAAAGGCTCAAATTACCTAAGGATAAGATACATGTAAACTTAGATAAGTATGGAAATATGTCAGCAGCATCTGTACCTGTGGCTTTAGATGAAGCTGTTAAGGAAGGAAAAATTAAAAAGGATGATTTAATTGTATTGGTTGGTTTTGGCGGAGGACTAACTTGGGGATCTTGCGTTATAAAGTGGAATAAATAATGGATAAAGGGGCGAACAAAATGTTCTCTACAAGAATAAGCAAACTACTAAATATCCAATATCCAATTTTACAAGGAGGTATGGCGTGGATTGCAACGGCAGAATTAGCTGCCGCTGTTTCAAATGCTGGAGGACTAGGACTCATTGCTGCGGGAAATGCACCTACTGAATATGTTCAAAAAGAAATTAAAAAGATAAAAGAGCTTACAGATTTACCCTATGGAGTGAATGTAATGCTGTTATCACCCTATGCGGATGAAGTAATAGATCTGATACTGGAGGAAAGTGTTCCAGTTATTACAACCGGTGCAGGAAATCCAGGGAAGTACATGGGCAAACTAAAAGAAGCTCAAATCAAGGTTATTCCCGTAGTGCCGTCAATAGCACTTGCACAGAGAGTAGAAAAAATTGGAGCCGATGCTGTTATTGTTGAGGGGACAGAAGCAGGAGGCCATATTGGTGAATTAACTACAATGGTTTTGGTTCCTCAAATTGCAGATGCAGTAAAGATACCTGTAATTGCAGCAGGAGGGATTGCCGATGGAAGAGGCCTGCTGGCAGCCCTTGCCTTAGGCGCTGAAGGTGTTCAAGTAGGCACTAGATTTGTCTGTTCTACGGAATGTACAACTCATGAAGCATATAAAAATATTATTCTTCGGGCAAAGGATAGGGATACGATGGTAACAGGCAGAACTACAGGGCACCCTGTAAGAATTATAAAAAATAAACTGGCAAAAACCTTTGAGCAATTAGAAAAAAATGGGGCGCCAACAGAGGAGTTAGAGCAGTTGGGAGTGGGAAGACTTAAAATGTCTGCTGTTGATGGAGATGTAATCAATGGCTCTGTCATGGCTGGACAAATTGCAGGAATGATTCAAGATATAAAACCCTGTAAAGAAATAATCCAAGACATGGTTAAAGGAGCACTAAAAGGTAAAAATGAGATAGAGGATTTCTTGAAATAAGGAGTGAGAAAATGACTAAGATTGCTTTTGTTTTTCCAGGTCAAGGCGCACAGTATGTAGGTATGGGACGTGATATTGTTGAGACATATGATGCAGCAGAACAAGTATTTCGTGAGGCGAGTCAAGTCTTAGGTTATGATATGAAAAAGCTATGTTTTGACGGACCAGAGGAAGAATTGATAAAGACAGAAAATACACAGCCTGCTATTTTAACTACCTGTATGGCCATTGCCACAGTATTAGAGAATAGGGGAATCCATGCAAATTTAAGTGCAGGACTTAGCCTTGGAGAATACGCAGCATTGGTTACAGCTAAAGGACTTTCTTTTCAAGATGCTGTGGCTCTTGTAAAAAAGAGAGGTAGATATATGCAAGATACAGTACCTCAAGGGGAAGGTGCCATGGCTGCAATTCTTGGCATGGAGAGAGACCCATTACTTGAAGTACTACAGGAAATTCAAACCGAGGGCATTGTAGAAGCGGCAAATTTCAATAGTCCGGGTCAAATTGTTATTTCAGGAGAGAGCAAATTAGTAGAAAAGGCTTGCATTCGCGCTAAGGAAGCAGGAGCACTAAAGGCCGTTCTATTACCTGTTAGTGCACCCTTCCATTGTTCTTTGCTAATTCCTGCAGGAGAAAAGTTAGCAGAAGATTTAAAAGAGATTCAGGTAAATGAATTGGATATTCCTGTTGTAGCCAATGTAAATGGAGACTATTATAAAAATAAAGAACAGATTAAGGAATTGCTTGTTAAACAAGTAAGTCGTTCTGTGCTATGGGAAGATTCGATGATCCGTATGTTAGAAGATGGCGTGGACACCTTTATCGAAATAGGACCGGGAAAATCTTTAAATCAATTTTTAAAGAAAATAATGAAAAAGACAAAGCATCATGCACAGATTTTTAGTATAGAGGATCCATCATCCTTAGAGGATACTGTAAAGAATCTATTATAGAAGGGGAGGGAAAAGAATGGAACTACTAGGGAAAACCGCAATTGTTACTGGAGGATCGAGAGGAATTGGAAAGGCCATTGCTTTAAAGTTAGCTGAGCTGGGTTCGAATATTGTGGTTAACTATACTAGCAAACCAGAGGAAGCTGAAAAGGTAGTTGAAACCATTAAAGCAATGGGAAGAAAAGCAATAGCTATTCAAGCAGATGTGTCTAGTGCAGTGGATGTAGAGCTGCTAATCAATAAAATAGAGGAAGAATTTGCAACAATTGACATTCTGGTAAATAATGCGGGTGTCACAAAGGATACCTTATTGATGCGCATGAAAGAGGAAGATTGGGATAAAGTGATTGCCATTAATTTAAAGGGTACGTATAATTGTACAAAGGCAGTTACAAAAAAAATGGTAAAACAAAAAAGTGGAAGAATTATAAATATTGCCTCTGTAGTTGGTGTTATGGGCAATGCTGGTCAATCAAATTATGCAGCTTCTAAAGCAGGAATTATCGGATTTACAAAGTCTATAGCCAAAGAACTAGCAACTAGGGGCATTAATGCCAATGCAGTAGCCCCTGGATTTATTCAAACAGATATGACAGAAGTGCTCTCTGTGGATGTAAAAGAAACAATGATTAACAATATACCAATGAAGGAATTAGGAACACCGGAAGATGTAGCAAATGTAGTTGCGTTTTTATGCTCGAATAGTGCTCGATACATAACAGGGCAAGTTATTAATGTAGATGGTGGCATGGTAATGTAGATAATTTGTGAGGGGAGGTGAAATAAAATGACTTTTGAAAAAGTGGTACAGATTATTGCTGAGCAGCTTGGATTAGACAGTACAGAAGATATTACACCGCAAACATCTTTAATGAAAGATTTAGAGGCCGATTCTTTAGATGCTGTAGAAATCATCATGGCATTAGAGGATGAATTTGGTATAGAAATACCTGATGAAGAAGCAGAAAAGTTTAAAAATATTGGGGATATCACAAATTACATCGAAGAACATAAATAGGCAGAGTCCCGACTATAATGTCGGGACCAATTGCATCAGCAGCATTCATATATTATTCATAAAATAATGGATTTATATAAATTAATCCTTAAAATAGAACAGTTAAAATCTCAGAGAACCTATCTATATATAGAAATATAGTTAAGGGAACAAAGTTTGGAGGGCTATCATTGAAAAAACGTGTTGTTATTACAGGATTGGGTGCCATCACTCCCATAGGTATAGGAAAAAATGAGTTTTTTCAATCCTTAAAAAATGGAGTAAGTGGCATAGATAAAATTACTAAATTTGATACTGCAGGATACGAAACACAAATTGCTGCTGAGGTAAAAGGATTTGATCCAAATCAGTATATAGATAAAAAAGAAGCAAAGCGTATGGATCGTTTTACTCAATTTGCAGTAGCTGCATCAAAATTGGCTATTGACGATGCAAAGCTGGATACTGAAAAAGTGGATCAACATAGATTTGGTGTTGTATTGGGGTCGGGGATTGGTGGAATCGAGACCTTAGAAAAGGAATATCAAAAACTTGCAGAGAAGGGACCCAATCGGGTAAGTCCTTTCTTTATTCCTATGATGATTTCTAATATAGGCTCAGGGCAGGTTTCCATGACATTTGGAGCCAAGGGACCAAATACAACCGTAGTGACTGCCTGTGCATCCTCAACAAATTCCATAGGTGAAGCCTTCAGAATCATTCAGAGGGGCGATGCAGATATAATGATTACAGGCGGGACAGAAGCATCCATTACACCATTGGCAATAGCAGGATTTTGTGCAATGAGAGCAATGTCAACAAGAAATGAAACGCCTCAAAAAGCCAGTAGTCCATTTGATAAGAAAAGAGACGGATTCATTATGGGAGAAGGTGCAGGTATCCTTATACTTGAGGAATTAGAACATGCACGAAATAGGGGTGCTCATATTTATGCAGAAGTAGTCGGTTATGGATTAAGTGCTGACGCATACCATATTACAGCACCAGCTCCTGAAGGAGAAGGTGCGGCAAGAGCTATAGAAAGCGCCTTGCGAGATGCTGATCTAAAACCTACTGATGTTGATTATATCAATGCCCATGGAACATCTACTCCATATAATGACAAATTTGAAACGATGGCTATTAAGTCTGTCTTTGGAGAGCATGCATATAAGTTAGCTGTGAGCTCTACTAAATCTATGACAGGACATCTTTTAGGAGCTGCTGGGGGAGTAGAAGCAATAGCTTGTGTTATGGCTATTACGCAAGGGTTTATCCCACCAACTATTAATCTTGAAGATCCCGATCCAGAATGTGATTTGGATTATGTTCCTAATCAAGGAAAAGAGAGAGAAGTTAATGTGACGCTTTCCAACTCATTAGGATTTGGAGGACATAATGCATCTATAGTTCTCAAAAAATATAAAGAATAGATAGGAGAATCAATTGGATTCTCTTTTTTTCTGCCATAAAAATTCTTAAAGGAAATGATACTTTTAAAATAACGGCAAAAAGTGTAAAATATATAAAGAAAAAAGGATAAACCAAAAATGATTGGGAGGCTACATATGCTCAGCAAAAGCTGCGGTAAAGATGAAACAAGAAGTGATCTTGAAGGAAAGTTAAGATATCGATTTAAAAATATTCAATTACTATATGAATCTTTAACCCATAGCTCTTATGCCAATGAAAACAAGAAAAAAAATTTTTCATATAATGAAAGGCTGGAGTTTTTAGGGGATGCCGTATTGAGTATCGTAATTAGCGAGTATTTATACAACAGGCTTAATACACTTCAAGAAGGGGAGCTAACAAAGATTAGAGCAAGCATTGTATGTGAACCCTCTTTAGCAAACTGCTCAAAGAGGTTAAATATTGGAACTTATCTTAGGTTAGGTCGTGGAGAGGAAGTAACTGGCGGCAGAGAAAGGGTATCTATTTTAGCAGATACTTTTGAAGCCGTTATTGGTGCAATATACCTAGATGGCGGTCTTGAAGAGGCAGAGAAATTTATTCTAAATAGTTTGCAAGAAACCATTGAAGACGCAATTAAGGGAAGGATATTTCAAGACTATAAAACCCATTTACAAGAATTTATACAAAGTGAGAATTTAGAAAAGATTACTTATGAAGTTATTCATGAAGAAGGTCCAGATCATAGTAAAATTTTTTCTGTACAGGTAAAAGTAGGGGATAAAATATTAGGTGCAGGAGCAGGACGCAGCAAAAAAGAAGCAGAACAGAACGCAGCAAGAGAAGCTTTAAAAGAGGTTTTATAAATGGGAAAAAAACATTATATTATACCTGTTTTTGTGCCTCATAAAGGATGTCCCTATGACTGTGTATTTTGCAATCAAAAAAAAATCACAGGCCAAAAAGAAGAAATAAGTGCTCAAAAAGTTGATCAGCAAATCAGGCAGTATTTAAGTACAATGTCTGAGAAAAAGGATTTAGATGTTGAAGTTGCTTTTTATGGAGGAAGCTTTACGGGTATTGAACAACATCGTCAAGCAGAGCTTCTCGCAGTTGCTCAGAAATGGAAAAAAAGAGGTGTTATAAAAGATGTCAGAATCTCTACGAGGCCAGATTATATTGACCAGTCTATTTTATCATTTTTGACGTCCTTCGGAGTTACGATTATCGAATTAGGTGTACAATCTATGGACATAGGGATTTTGGAGACAAGCTGTAGAGGGCATAGTCCAAGGGATGTGATTTTGGCATCTAAGGCGATACAAGAAAAGGGAATTTTCTTAGGGCATCAAATTATGATTGGTTTACCCGGTGATACCATGGATACATTAATGAATACAGCTGATGCCATTGTTGATTTAAAACCTGACTTTGTAAGAATTTATCCAACATTAGTTATCAAGGACACCCATTTAGAAATGATGTATCTGAATAAAAGCTATCAACCTATGACTTTAGAAGATGCCATCATAGCTGCAAAAAATTTGATGCTTAAGTTCTTGAAATACGACATTCCAGTCATTCGATTAGGACTACAGCCTACTGAAGATATTACATTAGGAAAAGAAGTGATCGCAGGACCAATCCACCCATCCTTCCGTCAATTGGTTGAAGGGGAGATATATAGAAATATGCTTGAAATTATATTTAAAAAGTTAAGGTTAGAAAAGAATGAACATATTGAGATCCAAGGGAATGATGGATCTATTTCACCTTTAGTAGGTCAATCTAGGAGGAATATAAAATATTTGCAGAAAGAGTTTCAGCTTAAAAAAATTACTATTCGCAGGAATAACAATCTAGAAAAAGGAACAATAGTTGTACAAAAAAATAGCAATATGCTTTTCACCTATAGCATGAAAGAGTATGCCAGTAATACGATTTAAAATCTATCTTTCTTTAAGATAGATTTTAAACCGTATTATATGGAAATATTTTTCTTGGAATTTATGAAAGAAATGGGGAGATTCGGTTGTACCTGAAAAAAGTCGAGATATACGGCTTCAAATCCTTTGCTGATAGAATAGAGGTAGAATTTGAAACAGGAGTAACAGGAATTGTAGGACCAAATGGCAGTGGTAAGAGCAATATTTCCGATGCAGTGCGATGGGTACTTGGAGAGCAAAGTGCTAAGACCCTTCGAGGCAGCAAAATGGAAGATGTTATTTTTGCAGGAACCACTCAGAGAAAACCAGTGGGGATGGCTGAGGTATCCTTAACTTTAGATAACTCTAAAAACGTACTGCCTGTGGATTATTCAGAGGTTACAGTAACAAGAAGAGTATATCGTTCTGGAGAAAGTGAGTATTATATCAACAAAACTCCTTGCAGATTGAGAGATATTCGAGAGATGTTGATGGATACAGGAATTGGAATTGACGGCTATTCTATTATTGGACAAGGGAGAATAGATGAAATTTTAAGCAACAAATCAGAAGATAGACGCCTTCTATTTGAGGAAGCAGCAGGAATCGTTAAATATAAAGCCCGTAAAGAAGATGCGGAAAAAAAACTGGATAATACAAATCAAAATTTGACGCGAATTAATGATATTGTTCAAGAATTAGAAAATCGTATTGAACCTTTAAAAATTCAAAGTGAAAAAGCTAGAATCTATGGAGCGTTAAAAGAAGAGCTTAAGAATATAGAAATAAATTTATATGTTCATGAATTAGAGGAACTAAAAAATCGAATAGAAATGATGAAAGAACAAGAAGAAATTATTATAGTCCAACTTCAGCGCTATGATGATGAGAAAAAAGGGACTGAGGCAGAACATAAGGCACTGAAACAAGAACTGGAAAAACTAGAAGGTGAAATACAGCATCTGCAGAATAATATATTTGAAACTTCTAACCTCCTAGAGAAAAAAGAGGGTGAACTTAGTCTATTTCGTGAAAAACTATCAAATATTCAAGAGTCCTTTACTCGGTTAAGTAATGAAATATATCAAGGGGATAAGGTAAGATTAGGGGTAGAAAAACAGTTAGAAGAAAAGGAAGTAGAATTTAAAAATATTCAAAGACTAAGTGCTGAGGATAATCAGCAGCGAATTGTTAAAGAAAATGAACTTGGAAAATTGACACAAATACTCGTCAAGCACGAGCAAGATATGGAGATCTCAAAGGGAAATATAATAGAGCTGTTAAATCAGATGGCAGATAAAAAAAATGAAATCAATAGTTTGGTTGCACTTATATCTAATCTTTCGAAAAGGTGCCAGCAGCTGCAGGGAGAAACTGCAAAACTGAAAGTTGACAAAGAAGATATATCCTCACAGATTGCAAAAAAGAACCAGGAAGCAAGGGACAAGTTGAATAGATTAGAGCAAAGAAAAAAAGAAGCAAATGAATTAAAAACATCCTATGAAAGTATGAAGCAATCTAGAGAAGAAGCAAAAGAAAAAACAGAAGCTTCAAGTAAGAAAATACACGAGATTCAAACTAAAAAGAATCTACTGTCAGATATGCAAAAGGACTATGAAGGATTTAATAAGAGTGTTAAAAATACATTACAAGAGACCAAAAAAGATGTGATATTAGGGAAAAATATTTACGGAGTTGTTGCAGAATTAATAAAAGTACCAAAAGAACTAGAGATTGGTATTGAAGTAGCTCTAGGCGGTTCCCTACAAAATATAGTTTGTCAGGATCCTGAAGACGCCAATCGTGTTATTGATTTTTTAAAGAAAAACAATCTGGGAAGGGTAACGTTTTTACCCATAAGCAGTCTGAAGACAAGTAATAACTTTGCAGCAGGATACAAAGAAGAAATAAGAAAAAAGAAGGGCTTCTTGGGTTATGCTAATGAAATGATTTCTTGCGAAGCGCTGTTTAAAGATGTATTTCAATATCTTTTAGGAAAAGTGATCTTGGTAGATAAAATACAAAATGGAATAGAAATTGCAAAGCTTACAAGTTATCGCTTCAAAATTGTTTCTTTAGAGGGGGATATTATTAATCCAGGAGGTGCCATCACGGGAGGCAGTTACCATGCCAAAACAGTTAATTTTTTGAGCCGAAAAAGAGAAATAGAAGAATTAGAACATTGGATTGTCCAGGAGAATACTCGCTTTGAAAACTATAAAAGCCAATTGTTTAATATGGACAAGGAGCTAGTCCTTATCCAGAATAAAATAGAAGTTGAAGAGGTAGAGCTTAAGGAAGCAGAAATTGAAATAATAAGAGATCGTAATGTGTATGAGCAATTTCTTAGAGAAGAAAGAATGTATCATGAGCAAATTGAGAAAAATGAGAGAGAAATAGGACAGCTGAAGCAAGAACAAGAAGAAATTCAAGACGTACTTAAAACAAAGGAAAAAGAAATAATGGAACTACAACAGGAGCAAGATTCCCTTCAAAATAGAGTTTCAACTGGAAAAGACTCCTATGATGCGGAAAAAGAGCAGCGTGAAAAAATATTAGAGGAATTAACAAACTTAAAAATCAGAATAGCATCTAGAGAGCAGCAAATACAGAATTTAGAGCAAATTATTAAAGATCTTAAATCAAAAATAATAGAGTTGGAAGAATTAAAGAAGCTGAAGAAATTAGAAATCGAAGAATTAGATAATAATAATCAGATTTACCAAGAAAAGATAGATGGATTAAAGATAGAGCTAAAGGATGGGGATATTCTAAAACAGCAGTATCAACTCAACTTATCCCAAATTAAATCTAACAAATTAGAAATTAATAAACGATTTGAGGAAGTTGCAAATGAACTTGAAAAAATAAATACTATATCTAATGAATTGCAAGATAGTCGCTACAAAATGGAGGTCAAAAGAGCACGTTTGGAATTGCAACAAGAATCCTTTACTGATAAATTGTGGGAAGAATATGAAATTACCTATTTAGAAGCTATGAACTACAAAACAGAAGTTATTAATCAAGCAGAAGCAGCAAAGACCATTAAGCAGTTAAAGGATAAGATTAAAGATTTAGGAACTGTGAATTTAGATGCTATACAAGAATATGAGGAGGTTATAGAAAGATATAATTTCCTAACCCTCCAGCGTACAGATTTATTGAACGCTAAAGATGCACTCCATAAAGTAATAAAAGATATGGAAAATACAATGAAAGAGCAGTTTATCACATACTTTGAGATTATAAAAGAGAATTTTGATGGCGTATTTAAAAAGCTGTTTGGAGGAGGAAAAGCTGAATTGCGATTAATAGATGAAAGCAATGTTTTAACTACAGGTATTGAAATCAATGCTCAACCTCCTGGTAAAAAGCTGCAGCATTTATCATTACTTTCAGGGGGAGAAAGAGCATTAACAGCAATTTCACTACTTTTTGCAATTTTAAAGGTAAAGCCGACTCCCTTTTGCATATTAGACGAGATTGAAGCAGCATTAGACGATGCAAATGTATATCGGTATGCAGAGTTTTTAAAAGAATTTTCCAAAGAAACTCAATTTATTGTTGTAACCCATAGAAAAGGGACTATGGAGTCTGTAGATGCTCTCTATGGGGTCACGATGCAGGAGCATGGTGTTTCAAAACTAATATCCGTTCGATTGGCGGATAAAGCAAGTTAAAAGGAGGAGCAAAATGCTAAAAAGAATACTATCCAAGTTTAAAAAAGAAGAACAGCAGGAAGAGAAAATTGAAGAGATTGATAAAATAGAAGAACAGCAGGAAGAAAGAATTGAGGAAATTGAAAGCAGTGAAGAGGTTATGGAAAATGAGCTTTGGGAGGAAAAGGATGAAGCGATTATAGAATCTCAAGATGAAATCTATGAAGTGATGGAAGAATCAGAAGAGAAGGCTATAGATGATTTGCCTCTAGAAGCTGAACCTCTGGAAAAACAAGGTTTTTTTGCGAAGTTAAAGATGGGATTAACCAAGACGAGAAAAGGAATTGCAGATAAGGTTGATCAAGTACTAAAAAGCTATAAAACCGTTGACGAGGATTTATTTGAAGAGATAGAGGAAATTCTTATTACATCCGATGTTGGCGTTGCAACCACCATGAAAATTATTGAAAGTTTGAGAGCCAAAGCAAAAGAAAATAAGATTGTTGAAGCTTCCGAGTTAAAGGAATTATTAAAAGAGATATTGATAGAGATTCTGGACTTTGAAGAAGCTCATAAGCTTAACATACAGCCATCCCCAGCAATTTTATTAATTGTAGGAGTCAATGGTGTTGGAAAGACGACTTCCATTGGTAAGATAGCCCATAGGATAAAAAGCCAGGGAAAGAAAGTACTGTTAGCAGCTGGAGATACCTTTCGAGCAGCAGCAATTGACCAACTTGAAATATGGGGTAATCGTGTTGGTGTAGATGTCATAAAACATCAAGAGGGAGCCGATCCAGCAGCAGTACTTTTTGATGGGATTCAATCGGCGAAGGCAAGAAAAATAGACGTTTTAATTTGTGATACAGCAGGAAGACTGCATAATAAGAAAAATTTGATGAATGAACTAGGAAAGGTTAGCAAAGTACTAGATAGAGAGTTTCAAGATGCAACGAAAGAGGTTTTATTGGTTCTAGATGCTACGACAGGACAAAATGCCGTTCAACAGGCAAAAATATTTAAAGAAGTTGTAGATATTCATGGAATTATATTAACAAAGCTTGATGGAACGGCAAAAGGTGGTGTTGTATTAGCTATTAGTTCAGAGTTGAATCTCCCTGTAAAACTTATTGGTGTAGGAGAAGGAATGAACGATTTGCAAGAATTTGATCCAAGAGCCTTTGTTAATGCTTTATTTAGCAGTGAAGAATAGGATTGAGCTTTCTATAAAAAAGCATTGACAAATAATAAAATATCAGTTAAAATTACATCTGTAAAGTAAAACGCCTTTACAGCAAGACTTGTAAAAGGAGTGTTCTAATGTTTAACAAAATGCTCCAAATTAGTCTCCTGTATGATTTTTATGGACAATTGCTAACTGAAAAGCAACAAGAAGTAGTACAATTGTACTATAATCACGATTATTCTTTGGGAGAAATTTCACAAGAACTTCATGTCAGCAGACAAGCCGTATATGATACTATAAAGAGAACAGAAAAAGTGCTATTTGAATATGAACAGAAATTGGGGCTCGTAGATAAATTTATCAGTACCCAACAGGATGTAGAAAAAGCACTAGATATTGTTCGCGGAATAGAACACAATATAGACAAGCCAGAAATTCTTATAGAGGATTTCAAGGATCAAATTAACAGAATAAAGGCGATTTTAATAGATATACTGGAAAAATAGCCCTGAGGGAGGTTAATAAATGGTTTTTGAAGGGTTGGCTGATAAACTCCAAGGAGCATTACAAAAGCTAAAGGGCAAAGGGAAGCTTACGGAAAAAGATGTAAAAGAAGCTATGAGAGAGGTAAAGCTAGCTCTCTTGGAAGCAGACGTAAACTTCAAAGTTGTTAAAGATTTTATTGACAAAGTTAAGGAGAGAGCTGTAGGAAACGAAGTGTTAGAGAGTTTAACTCCAGGGCAACAAGTAGTTAAAATTGTCAATGAAGAACTAACAGCTTTAATGGGAACTACTCAAAGTAAAATTACTTTTTCTTCTAAACCGCCTACAGTTATTATGTTGGTAGGATTACAGGGAGCAGGAAAAACTACAACTGGTGGTAAGTTAGGAGGTTATCTGAAAAAATCAGGTAAGCGTCCTTTACTGGTTGCAGGAGATATCTATCGACCTGCTGCGATTAAACAATTGCAGGTTGTAGGAGGACAGCTGGATCTGCCTGTTTTCTCCATGGGAGACAAAGTAAATCCTGTGGATATTGCAAAAGCAGGAGTAGAACATGCTGTGAAACATGGCAATGATTTAGTAATTATTGATACTGCTGGAAGACTCCATGTAGACGAGAATCTTATGAAGGAGCTTCAAAACATTAAGCTTGAAGTTAAACCTCATGAAATATTATTAGTTTTAGATGCCATGACAGGACAGGATGCTGTAAATGTAGCTGAAGTTTTCAATGAAAAGTTGGGCATTGATGGTGTAGTCTTGACGAAACTTGATGGAGATACTCGAGGTGGAGCTGCTCTTTCTGTCAGAGCAGTGACCAATAAACCTATAAAATTTATTGGTATGGGTGAAAAATTAAATGATCTAGAGCCCTTTTTTCCTGACAGGATGGCATCTAGAATACTAGGGATGGGAGATATCCTCAGCCTTATTGAAAAGGCTCAAGCTAATTTTGATGAAAAAAAGGCCAAAGAGCTGGAGAAAAAATTTAAAACTCAAGAATTTACTTTTGAAGATTTCTTAGATCAGCTGCAGCAGATGAAAAATATGGGTCCTCTTAGTCAACTTTTAGAAATGATACCGGGTGCCAATTCTAAACAACTAAAGAATCTTGAATTAGACGAAAAGGAATTGGTGCATACGGAGGCTATTATTAAATCAATGACTAAGGATGAAAGAAAAAATCCTTCTATCATCAATGGAAGCAGGAGGAAACGTATTGCCCAAGGAAGCGGTACAACTGTACAAAAAGTAAATAACTTATTAAAACAATTTGAGCAAACGAAGAAAATGATGAAACAATTTGCTGATATGGAAAAAGGTATGAAAAAGGGTGGGAAAATGAAATTCCCGTTCTTAGGAAGATAGATTTACGAATCGCCTATTAGAAGGAGGTGAATAATGTGGCCGTAAAAATAAGATTAAAAAGAATGGGAGCTAAAAAGAAGCCTTTCTATAGACTTGTAGTTGCAGATTCTCGTTCACCTAGAGATGGAAGATTTATTGAAGAACTAGGGTATTACAATCCAGTGGCAGAGCCAATGGAAGTAAGAATTGATGACGAAAAGGCAATCAAATGGTTAAAGACAGGAGCGCAACCTACTGATACTGTAAAGGATCTATTCAAGAAGTATGGTGTTCTTGAAAAATTCGAGCAGTCTAAGAAAGCATAGTGGCTTTCAGGGGGTGTAAAAATGGGTGAATTAGTAAAAGTAATTGCCAAAGCTTTAGTGGATAACCCAAATGAAGTTTATGTCAATGAAATTGAAGGGAAACAATCTTTAATTGTTGAATTAAAGGTTGCTCCTGAGGATATGGGAAAAGTAATTGGAAAGCAAGGTAGAATTGCAAAGGCTATCAGGACAGTTGTTAAGGCAGCTGCTACCAAAGATAATAAGAGAGTCGTTGTAGAAATTATTCAATAATTATAAAAGGATTAGGTATACCTAATCCTTTTATAATAAGCAGCCTATTGCATAGAACTGTCACTCCATGGAAATACTGATAAGAAACGTGAAAAATCTACCAAGATATTAGGGGCAGATGAAGATATGGATAAGTTATTGAGAGTTGGTCAAATTGTTAACACCCAAGGGATTCGCGGAGAAATACGTGTCTATCCTCTTACAGATTACAAAGAAAGATTTGAAGAGATAGATTGGTTCTACATAGATGAAAATAGAGAAATAAAATATTACATTGAAGGTGTACGCTATAAAAATGAATTGGTTATTCTTAAATTAAAAGGAATTGATGATATTAATGATGCAGAAAAGCTTAAGACAAAATATCTTACTCTTCCTAAAACGTTAGGAAGGAAACTTCCTAAAGATACCTACTATATTGTGGACTTGATTGGATTAGAGGTTTATACGGATACAGGGGATTATTTGGGCAATATCAAAGATGTTATTCAAGCAGCAGGCAACGACGTCTATGAAATAGTCCACGAGAAAGACCCTAAAAAGAATATTTTAATTCCAGCAGTTGGTGAGTTTATTAAAGAAGTAGATTTAAGCAAAAAACAAATGATAGTTCAATTGATAGAGGGTTTTATTGAATGAATATTGATGTCATTACTTTATTTCCACAAATGTTTTTAGCTCCTATGGGAGACAGCATTCTAGGCAGAGCTAGAAATAAAGGAATATTAGAGTTAAAACTCCATAATTTAAGAGACTTCTCTGAGGATAAACATAAAAGAGTAGATGATTATCCCTATGGGGGTGGTGCGGGGATGGTTCTACAAGCGCCACCTATATTTAATGCTTTGGAAGCAATTGCTGAAGAAAATTCTCGAATTATTTATATGTCACCAAAAGGAAAAACTTTTCATCAAGAAATGGCCATTTCTCTTTCTAAAGAAAAACATCTAATATTTCTTTGTGGACATTATGAAGGAATTGATCAACGGGTATTGGATTACTGGGAGGCAGAAGAAATATCTATTGGAGACTATGTGCTAACAGGAGGAGAGATCCCCGCTATGGTAGTGATTGATTCAGTGGCAAGAATGCTTCCTGGTGTGCTGAGTCAAGAGGAATGTTTTAAGGAAGAATCTTTTTACGAAGGGCTTTTAGAATATCCTCAATATACAAGACCTAGTGATTTCCGTGGTATGCCTGTTCCAGAAGTATTATTATCTGGTAATCATAAAAAAATTGATGAATGGCGGAAAGTGGAGGCATTTAAACTCACCATAAAAAACAGACCCGATTTGATGATACGATACTTAGATGAAAAAAAAATCTCTGAGAAAGATAGAACTCTTATTCAGAGATTACAAGAGGAAGAATTAAGTAAATAGGCATTGTATTAAGGATTGCTTTGTGATATAATAATTTGTGGCATTACGGACGGTCCGCTATCAAAAATTTGATAAGAACGTCTAGGAAGGAAGGAGGGGCAGCAATGGATATTATTAAAGCGATTGAGCAAGATAACATGAAATCTGATATTCCTGCTTTTGCAATTGGTGATACAGTGAAAGTACACTTAAAGGTAAAGGAAGGTAATAGAGAGAGAATTCAGGTCTTTGAAGGCGTAGTTCTAAAAAGACAAAATGGTGGTGCTAGAGAAACTTTTACGGTTAGAAGAATATCTTATGGTGTAGGTGTAGAAAGAACACTACCTTTACATTCACCAAAGATTGAAAAAATTGAAATCGTTAAAAGAGGTAAAGTACGTAGAGCGAAATTGAACTATCTACGTGAAAGAACAGGTAAGGCAGCAAAAATCAAAGAGAAAAAGTTTTTCTAAAGGGACTGATTATCAGTCCCTTTCTTAATGATATGAAATATAATGGAGTGGATTCTAATGAATCAGTCTAGAGAAGGGTTAAGAGAATGGTTGGAAATGATCCTAATCGCCATACTTTTAGCAGTTGTTATAAAGGCATTTTTATATGATTTAATTCTGGTGGATGGAAATTCTATGATGCCTACCCTTGTGGATAGTGAGAGACTCATTGTTAGTAAAATAGACTATCTAATACATAGTCCCAAGCAGGGAGATATAGCGATCTTTCGGTATCCCCATGAGCCAAAGATTAATTTTATTAAACGTGTTATCGCTATATCTGGAGATACTATCGAAATAAAAGATGGTGAAGTATGGCTCAATGACGTTTTGTTTAAGGAGCCCTATATCAAAGAAAAAACAATTGGAGATTTTGCAAAAAGAGTTGTTCCTGAAAATACAATATTCGTTTTAGGGGATAATAGAAATAATAGTAAGGATAGCCGATTTGAAGATGTGGGTTTTATCCCTGTATCTTATGTTAAGGGAAAAGCTGTAATAAAGGTTTGGCCCATTAAAAATATAAGTAAAATTGAGAATGTGTGGTGATAAATATGCATATTAACTGGTACCCAGGGCATATGAAAAAGACTAAGGATCTCATTCGGGAAAATTTAAAATTAGTTGATGTGGTGGTTGAGCTATTGGATGCAAGAATTCCAATGAGCAGTCGAAATCCTCAAATAGATGAATTAGTCGAAAAAAAGCCCAGAGTAATTGTTTTGAACAAGAGTGATTTAGCTGATCCACGATTTACCAGGCAGTGGATAGATTATTTTAACAAATGTAAAATTCAGGCCATTCCAGTTAACGCAATGACAGGTGATGGATTGGATAAATTGACATTGCTTATAGAAGAAGCCGTAAGAGAAAAAATGGAGGCCCTAGAGAAAAAGGGATTAAGAAAAAGGGCCGTAAGGACGATGATTGTAGGAATTCCCAATGTAGGAAAATCTTCAATGATCAATCGTCTGACAGGGAAAAAGAGTGCAAAGACTGGGGATAAACCTGGTGTTACAAAAGGAAAGCAATGGGTAAGATTGCGGGGGAATATTGAATTATTGGATACACCAGGAATATTGTGGCCAAAGTTTGAAGATCAACAAGTAGGATTAAAGTTGGCTTTTACTGGAGCTATAAAAGATGAGATATTAGATATTGAAACTGTAGCCTTGCGCTTAGTAGGTTACTTAGTAGAAACTTATAGGGAACAAATTATGGAACGATATAAACTAGATATTGTTACAGAGGAAGAACTAGAAAATTTAGAAGCCATCGCAAAAAATAGAGGATGTATTTTCTCGGGGGGAAGAATGGATTATACCAGAACAGCAAATTTAATATTAGATGAGTTTAGAAGTGGTAAAATAGGGAGAGTTACCCTAGAAAGACCAGAAGAATTTGTAAGCACTATGGAAGAATAGTGCTTTTTTTATTTTATGATATAATGTATATTAAGTATAATTGAGGAAAGGGATTATAATCTTATGAAAACAAAAGAGATGACTTTAAAGGAAATAGAACAAGCTGTAGAAGGATATACAATAGATCAGTACCCTACTTTAATAGCTCTACTTAAAGAGGATTCTAGAAATTCAGTTCAAAAACTCATGACAAAACTACAAAAAAAATGGGATAAACTTGAAAAGGAGCAGCAACGTATTTCCAATCTATGGATTTATGAAAAAAAAGCACAAGTCGTAGGACATAATAATATTGCAGGCATAGATGAAGCTGGAAGAGGCCCTCTTGCAGGTCCTGTTGTTGCGGCAGCTGTTGTCTTACCACTTGATACATATATTGAAGGGATCGATGATTCAAAAAAGTTATCGGAGAAAAAAAGAGAAGTTTTATTTGATATTATTATGGATAAAGCTCTTGCAGTAGGTATCGGGATTGTAGACAATAAAAGAATTGATGAGATTAATATTTTAAGAGCTACAGAGGCAACCATGATAGAAGCTATAAAAAATTTATCGGTAGAGCCAGATTATTTATTGATTGATGCGGTAAAATTGACCGATATTAATATTAAGCAAGATCCTATTGTAAAGGGAGATCAAAAAAGCATATCTATAGCTGCGGCATCCATTATAGCCAAGGTTACTAGGGATAGAATGATGAAAACTTATCATGAAGCTTATCCTGAATATGGATTTGAAGTGCATAAGGGTTATGGTACCAAGGAGCACTATAAGAATATTAAACAGTATGGAATGACACCTATACATAGGAGATCTTTTTTAAAAAATTTTTAGGAGTCAGTGATATGAAAATTAATCATACAAATATGCAAATCAGTTTTTCTTCTAATCAAAATACCGGTGAGCCTATTTCGGTAAAAGAAGGGGAAATCATTCAGGCGAAAATAGTAAAAATCGAAGATGGAATTGTATTGTTGGACATGGGAAAAGGTGAAAAGATAGAGGCGAAACTGTCAACCTTAATGTCTTTTCAAGAAGGAAAACTATATAATTTTCTGATAAAGGAAGTATTTGAAGGACAAATTACTATAAAGCCTTTCCTTGATGAAGAAGCGCTTATAAAATTTGAAAAAGAAAAAATTCACAGTCTTTTACAACGATTAGGAATTTTGCCCGACAAGGAAAAAACTGAGATAGTGGAAGAGATGCTACGGTTCCAGATTCCTATTCAATCCAGTACTATACGTGATATATCCAATGTAAAAATTGCCTATGAAAGAATTGCGGATTTGCTTCATCATATTCCCATGGAAGAAAAAGAGGTATTAGAAACACAAGTTCAGTCTTT
>JBFNEZ010000040.1:0-23075 GCA_040797825.1 Thermotaleaceae bacterium
TATTACAGTGGAAAACTGTAATTTGATTATAACTATATTGTACAAGGAGGAATTTTATGTCATTGGAACTTTTAACAACAGACAAGGCACCAAAAGCAGTAGGGCCTTACTCTCAAGGGGTTAAAGGTGGAAACATTATATTTACATCAGGCCAACTACCTATTGATCCTGAAACTGGAGAAATGTCTCAAGCAGATATCCAGGAACAAACAAGACTTTGCCTAGAAAATGTAAAGGCTGTTTTGGAAACTGCAGGAGCTAGCTTGGAAGATGTGGCCAAGGTAACTGTTTTTGTAACCGATATGGGTCAATTTGGTAAGATTAATGAAATCTACGGTGAATACTTTAGCAAGCATAAGCCAGCCAGAAGTCTGGTAGAAGTATCCTGCTACTGCGAAGGAGTATGTATTTAATAGTACTGCAAAGACAATAAATAATATTAGATATCTTTTCAAATAATCCACCACCTTTTCTGCTATACCTATTATAGCAAATAATCTTAAAAAATTTAAGTAAAAGAATTTTATTTTTCCCAAGAGTTAAGTAAAATAAAGATAGGGGTAAAATTAGTCATATTTATACACCTTTTTACAATTTTAAAGTTTGTAGAATGGGGGATAAGTATGGATAATAACTTTACAAAAAAGGAAGTTATAGTTATACTTATAATTGTTTTAATCTTGGTATCATTACTAACTTTTAAACTGCTTTCAAGTAAATTGGAAAAAGAAGCCAGGTCCAGCCTAAGACTGGAGGAAGTGGAAGAAGACCTGGAAGAAGAAACTGAAACAATCATGGTCCATATAAGTGGCCAGGTAAAAAGGCCAGGGCTGGTTGAACTAAAGGCAGGTATGAGGTTAAAGGATGCCATAGACCAGGCCGGTGGCTTGAAAGAGGCAGCAGATATGGATAGAATTAATCTAGCAAGGAAATTATCTGATGAAGAAAAGATTTATATTCCAGCAAAAGGGGAAGAAATAGATATAGGCATAGATTTAAGTATTACAGAAAAGTCAGAAGAGGGAAAAATAAACATAAATAACTGCAGCAAGGAAGAGTTAATGGGCCTACCAGGTATAGGAGAGGTTTTGGCCCAAAGGATAATAGACCATAGAGAAGAAAACCCCTTTGAAAGCGAAGAAGACCTGATGCAGGTGGCAGGTATAGGAGAAAAAAGGTTTGACGACTTAAAAGAATTGATTACAGTGAAATGAGGTGCTCACTTTGGATAAAAAATTAACTCAAATGACTCAAAGCTCTGGCTGAGCGGCCAAAATCGGTCCCGATATACTGGCGCAGGTTTTGCGTCATTTACCAAAAGTAGAAGATGAAAGGCTTTTAGTAGGTCTAGATACTGCAGATGATGCAGCTGTGTATAAAATAAATCAGGACTTGGCCCTGATTCAGACTCTAGACTTTTTTACCCCTATAGTAGATGATCCCTACCTATATGGGCAAATAGCAGCCAGCAACTCCCTAAGTGATATATACGCCATGGGAGGAGAGCCAAGGCTGGCCATGAATATAGTATGTTTCCCAGACTCCTTAGAGCCAGAAGTCCTGGCTCAAATCCTAAAGGGCGGCCAAAGTAAGGTGGAAGAGGCAGGGGCCCTGCTGGTAGGAGGCCACAGCGTAGTAGATAAGGAACCAAAGTACGGCCTATCTGTAACCGGCTTTGTACATCCAGAAAAGGTCTACACCAACGGAGGGGCCCAAATAGGAGACAAGCTAGTCCTAACCAAGCCTTTAGGGCTGGGCATAATAAATACGGCCATTAAAGGGGGCCTGGTGGATGAAGAAAGTTACAAGGAGGCTGTAGAAACCATGGCTACTCTAAACAAGTATGCCAAAGAGGCCATGGATGGAATAGAAGGCATTCATGCAGTAACAGATATAACAGGCTTCGGCCTATTGGGCCATGCCCAGGAAATGGCAGAGGCCAGCCAGGTTAGCCTAAAAATTTACAGCCAAAGGGTCCCCATAATAAATAAGGCCATAGACTATGCAAAAATAGGCCTGGTACCAGCCGGCGCCTATACCAATAGAAATCATTTAAAGGGGCAGGTATCCTTTGCAGCAGAAGTTGAGACTGTAACCCAAGATATCCTCTTTGATCCACAAACCTCTGGTGGGCTTTTAATTGCTGTGGCAGCTAAAGATGCAGACAGACTGCTTGACAAACTAAAAGATACCCCCAGCACATATGCTATAATTGGAGAGGTAGAGAAGAAGGGGGCTTACCAAATACTAGTTGAATAAGGGAAGTGGTTCAATGACAAATAAAAATCTATACAGCCTAATTCCAAAGGTAGATGAATTATTGGCAGATGAAAAAATAGAAAAACTTCTATCAAGTCTACCTAGAAGGTTGGTAGTAGATACAATCAGGGAAGAGCTAGATAAAGTAAGAGAAAAAATTAGAAAAAATATATCAAGGGAAGAATTAGAAAAGTACTTAAGCTCCTTGGTAGAAAAAATTATAAATCAGGCAAATAAGAAAAACTCCTATAAGTTAAAAAGGGTAGTAAATGCCACAGGAGTAGTAATCCATACAAATTTATATAAAAAATTGAGGAATAGGGAAATATCACCTATTTTTCTAATTATCCTTTCGGCTGGCCTAGGTATTATTATTTATTAATACGAAAGCCGTATTTAAATATTGACCAGCTGAACTGGTTATGCTAATCTATGACTATAAATACTAACATAGTCATAGATTTAGGAGGGAGCCTGTGGCCACTGCATTTACTGATGAAGAAAGGGTAATAATCAGAGAAGGTTTAAAGGAGGCAGACAGGGAATACCTGGCCAAATATGGGGTTAGAAGGACTACTGTTGATCAATTGGTGGATAGGGTTGGCATATCTAAGGGATCCTTTTATAATTTTTATAAACAAAAAGAACTCCTCTTCTTCCAAGTATTGGAGGAATATCAAGTTTCTCTTATTGAAGACTTAAATCAAAGATTTAAGGAGGAAGATATAGGAGTTGAGGGCTTTACTGAAATCATCTTTCAACTTATCCAAAATGTAAGAAGATCTTTTTTAATGAATATAATAGAAAACAATGAGATTGAATATTTATTTAGAAGACTGGCTGGTGATTTAATAAAGGAGCATAATTTGCTGGATAGGGCCTTGATGGATGAAATCCTGAAAAATATTAATCTGAAAGAAAATGTGGATCCTGATTTGGTAGTTGCTTCCTTTAGGGCCCTGTTTTTAAGCTTGACCTATGTGGATGAGATTGGGGCCAAGGATTTTGATAATATGCTTAAATTTCTAATTAGGGGAATGGCCCTGCAATTAATAGAGGAGGATGGGCATGGGGCAGGTAATAGTTGCTGAAAATTTGAGTAAAGTTTATAAAAATGTAAGGGCAGTAGATAATTTAAACCTGTCCATAAAAAAAGGGGAAATATTTGGATTCTTAGGCTTAAATGGGGCAGGAAAAACTACTACCATAAAGATGTTTTTAGATCTGGTCAGGCCCAGCCAGGGGGCCTGCTACCTAAATGGAGATAAGGTTGATAAAAACAATCCTAATATTTGGAATAATGTAGGTTATATGGTGGAGACTCCCTATGCCTATCCTGAACTAACGGTAAAGGAAAACTTACAAATAATCAAAAAGCTAAGGGGCCTGGATGGTAAGGATAGGGTGGCCTGGATTATGAAAAAGCTAGGACTTGAAAGTTATGAAAATGTAAAGGCTCAAAACTTGTCCCTAGGTAATGCCCAAAGGCTAGGTATTGCCAAGGCCCTTATTCACAGGCCTGGTATATTGCTTTTAGATGAGCCAACCAATGGACTAGATCCGGCAGGAATTGTTGAGGTAAGGAAGCTACTTTTAAATTTATCTGAAAATGAAGGGGTAACTATTCTAATATCTAGCCACAAGCTGGATGAAATATCTAAAATTGCTACCAAGATAGGTATTATACATGAAGGACGTTTAATTAAGCTTACAGATTTACAGAAGATAAAAAAGGAGCTAAAGGGTTGGTTAACTTTAGATGGAAAAAATCAGGCTGCCATTTATAATACCTTAACTAAATCTGGATATGGGCCAATTGTTAAGGAAGCAGGAGTCTTAAAGGTTTATGATAAGAAAGCCATAAATGCTCCTGAAAAAATAGCCAGCCTGCTGGTTAAGTCCAAGCTAGCCCCAAGCCTACTAAAGGTGGAGGAAGAGGATTTGGAGGAATTCTTTTTAAGGACTATTAAGGAAGGGGGCCCTAGGCAATGAAGATTTTAACCTGTATCTATATTGAGGGGAAAAAGCTATTTAAGTCAAAAATTCCAATTATAAGCTTTTTGGGCCTAATGTTAATACCCTTTATTGGAGGCTTTTTCATGTTTGTTTTAAAGGACCCTAGTCTGGCAGAAAGTTTGGGAGTAATTTCTGCCAAGGCCCATATAATAGGCAGGGCTGATTGGCCCTCTTACTTAAGCCTAGCCTTGGGAAAAATTAGCCTATAATAATTTATGCCATATGATATAATAGAATAAAAATTTATTTACAAGCAAGGATAGTCTTGCAATAGAGGTGATGGATGTGCAAAGGAAAAGACAACATGTGCAGGCTGTAGACAGGGCATTACAAATACTAGAAATTTTAAAGGACAGGCCTAGGGGCATAGGAGTAACTGAATTATCGGAAATACTAGGTGTATCTAAAAGCACTGCCCATAGGCTACTTACAACCTTGGAAAGCAAGGATTTTGTAAGGAAAGACAATAATGATAAGTACCTTTTAGGTCTAGCCTTAATAGAACTAGGTAAAATAGTATTAAACAGGTTAGACATAAAGGATTTATTTCATCCATATTTGGAAGAGCTTGGTAAAGAAACAAATGAAACTACCCACTTAGCAATCTATGATGATATTCATGTGGTTTACATAGACAAGATTGAAAGTGAACAAACCTTACGGATGTTTTCTAACATTGGAAAGAGGGGCCCCATGTATTGTACAGGAATAGGGAAGGCTATTTTGGCCTTTCTACCAGATGAGGAGATAGAGAGGATCCTAGATAGGATAGACTTTGTAAAATATACACACAATACCATAGTGGATAGGGATGAATTACTAAAGGAATTTAAGTGGATAAGGAAGCATGGATATGCCATAGATGACGAGGAACATGAATTAGGCATTAAATGTGCTGCTGCACCTATTTTTGATTTAAATGGCCAGGTGATTGCAGGAGTCAGTGTGGCAGGGCCCAGCATAAGGTTGGCAGATGATAAGTTCCAAAAAGTAGTAGATTTAGTACTTGAAAAAAGCAAAGAAATGTCCCGTATACTTGGCTATAAGAAAGATGAATAGCCCATGGTAGACCCGAGGAGGGTCTTTTTTTATTGGGTATAAGTGTTAAATATTGTTATTTAATTGAAATAAAAAATAAATCTTTCTAGATAGGTGATTGACTTTTTGAAATCCATAACCTATAATAGAATTGAATTAAGGAACATCGTTCCCCAATAAGGAACGAACTAAAAACATGAAGGGAGGGATCTTATGAATGACTCCATTTCCATGATTAAAAAACATAAAATTGTATCCATCATTAGAACAGATAAGGACTATGAGATTCTACCTGTGGTAGAAAGTTTATATAAGGGTGGGATTAGGATAGTTGAAGTAACCTTAAACACCCCCAATGCTTTGGAAAGCATCAAGGAAATAAGAAAACAATTTCCAGATATGCTGGTGGGGGCTGGTACAGTATTAAACACATCAGATGTGGAGGCTGCCATAGCAAGTGGGGCAAATTTTTTACTGGCTCCTACTTTGGATAAGGATAGCATACTTTTGGCCAATGAAGAAGATGTATTAATTGTACCTGGAGTTTTTACCCCTACTGAAGCCTGGCAGGCCTATAATTATGGGGCCAAAATAATAAAGTTATTTCCAGTTGCAACCTTAGGTTCTAGTTATATATCTGATATCCATGGGCCTTTGCCACAATTGGAAATTATGGCTGTAGGTGGCATTAATTTAGATAATGCTAAGGAATTTTTAGAAAAGGGCAGCTGTTCTTTAGGAATAGGTGGCTCCCTTGTTAACAATAAAGATATAGCCAAGAAAGATTTTCTCAGCATAGAAGAAAAAGCAAAAGATTTTGTAGAAATTGCAAAACAATTTAAGCAAGACCAAAAGAGCAACTAATCATATAAGGGCTGAGGAGGTGGAAAATGTATATTATACTTATTGATTCAGGAACAACAAACTCAAGGATCAGACTAAATAAATTTGATGAAGAAAGAATACTAGACAGTATAAAACTAAACATTGGTGTAAGGAATACAGCAATAGATGGCAATAATTCAAAACTAAGACATGGCCTGAAAAAGGGAATAAAAGAATTGCTTGAGAGGAATCATTTAGATACTAAAGATATTATGTATATTGTTGCTTCTGGTATGATTACCTCTAATATAGGAATTTATGAAGTACCCCACATAACAAGTCCAGCCTCTGTAGATGATTTTGTGGCCGAAAGTGTTCTATATACTGATGAAGACTTTTTTAACATTCCAGTTTTATTTATTCCTGGAATGAGAAATAAGGTTACAGAAATAGACAAGGTGGCAGATAGGATAAATCAATTCGATATTATGAGGGGTGAAGAGGTAGAAACCTTAGGCTTGTTGGAACAAATCAATGTTTCTGGAAGTGGTATTATGGTACTACCTGGTTCTCATACTAAATATATCTATGTAAATAATAAGGGTGAAATGCTTAATTGCCTATCAACATTAAGTGGGGAGCTTATGCTATCAACCCAAAAAGAAACAATATTAACTAAGTCTTTGCCAGAGGATTTGGTTACATCTGTTGATGAAGATATGATTAAAAAGGGTTATTTGGCAGCAGAAAAATATGGGGTAACCAGAGCCCTTTACCATATTAGGTTATTAGATTTCTTTTCTGATCTGGACAAAAACCAAATTGCCAATTACTATGCTGGAGTAATTTTACATGATGACCTAAAGGCCTTGTTTACAAATATTGAAACTAGTATGGAGGTTAATTGGGTCATTGTAGGTGGCTCTGATCCTTTAAAAAGTATTTTTGACTATCTTTTAAATGAGTTTAGGCCAGATTGGAAGATTATAAAAGCCAATGAGGAGCAGGTAGAGTACTCTACTGTAATAGGCTCCAAGTATATAGTGAAAAAATATAGAAATAATAATTAAGAATGGAGATGATGGACAAGTGATAAAACATTTTAAAAAATCAGTTAGTTTACTTTTAGTTTTACTTTTACTATTATCAGTTGGTGTAGGTTGTAGTAGTGATGCAGGTGATAGTGGACAGGCTAAGGATAATTACCCAACTAAACCAATAGAGTTGATTGTACCTGCATTTGCTGGTGGTGGAACAGATTTGGCAGCCAGGGCTTTAGGAAATGAAATGGAAAAAATCCTAGGAAAAGGTATAGGAGTATTAAATAAGCCTGGTGCCAGTGGTTCTGTTGGTATGACTGAGGGAGCCAATGCTAAGGCAGATGGATATACTGCCACAATGGTATTTGTTGAGTTGACCATGTACAAGCACTTAGGACTATCTCCCTTAACACATGATGAATTTAAACCAGTAGCCATGGTAAACTTTGATCCTGCAGCCTTAACAGTGCCTATAGATGCGCCTTATGATACTATAGAGGAATTTATTGAGTATGCTAAAGAGCATCCAGGTGAGATAAGTGTAGGTAATGCTGGAACAGGTTCCATCTGGCATATTGCTGCTGCAAACCTTGAAAAAGGTGCAGGAATTGAATTAAACCATGTTCCGCATGAGGGGGCAGCACCAGCTGTAACTGCTTTAGTAGGTGGACATATAGATGCAGTAACTGTAAGTCCGGCAGAGGTAAAGGCCCAATTAGAGGCTGGAAATGTGAAGGTATTAGGTGTTATGGCAGATGAGCGTTCTGATTTAGTGCCAGATGTTCCAACATTTAAAGAAGAAGGTGTAGATCTTCAAAGTGTAGGAACTTGGAGAGGTATAACTCTACCTAAGGATACGCCTGATGAAATAGTAGAAAAATTAGAAAAGGCTGTTTTAGAGGCAGCTGAAAGTGAAGGCTTTAAAGAGTTTATGGATAGCAATGGTTTAGGTATAGAAATTAAGACTGCCAAAGAGTTTGAAGCCTTTATGGAAGAAAATGAAAAATTATTTGGAGATATAATCAAGGATTTAGGCTTATAAAATAGACAATACTAATCGAGATTAGCACTAGCCAATCTCGATTAATAGAGGTGAGAAAATGAAAAAAGGGAAACTATACAGTGGAATTATTATAATATTGACCTCACTATTCTTCTTTTTTAATACCCTGAATTTCAGAAAGTTAGAAGGGCAAATAGTTGGGGCTGACTTTATGCCCAGGATGTATGCCCTACTTTTAATTTTCTTAAGTATTGTATTAATAGTTCAGTACTTTAGGGAAAAGGGTAGTGAAGAATACAGGGAAGAAGCTGAAGAAGGCTATTCTAAGTATGCCTTCATAACCATGTTAATGCTACTTGTTTATATTATAGCCATTAATATGGTAGGTTTTTATTTTTCAACCCTGATATTTACATTTGTTGTACTTTTGTTTACTCAAAACAAGAGCAAAAAGGTTTTATTTATTATCCCACCAGGTATTACCATAGCAATTTACATATTCTTTAAGTTGCTTCTAAAGGTAAGCTTGCCATCTGGGATTTTATTTTAGAAGGGAGTGAAATAGATGGACTTATTTGTACAAGGCTTAGCTAATGTACTTAATTTTAAAGTAATATTAATGTTAATTGGAGGACTTATTACTGGAATTTCAATAGGATCCTTGCCTGGTCTTACAGCTACAATGGGAGTAGCTCTGGTATTACCTATAACATTTGGTATGGATGCAGTGCCAGGCATACTACTATTGATAGGAGTATATTTCGGATCTGTATATGGTGGGTCTATAACTGCCATATTACTAAATACTCCTGGAACACCGGCATCAGCTGCCACAGCCTTAGATGGACATGAAATGGCAAAGAAGGGCTTGGCCCACAAGGCACTTACTGTTTCTACCATATCATCTTCCATAGGCGGAATTGTCAGTGTAATAGTATTAATATTAGTAGCACCCCAACTGGCTACTTTTGCCCTAAAATTTGGTGCTCCAGAAACCTTCGCTTTGGCTGTATTTGGAATATCCATTATCTCTAGTATAGGTGGAGATTCTCAGATTAAAGGATTTATTTCAGGTATTATAGGTCTATTAATAGCCACAATAGGTTTAGATCCTATTGGAGGTTTTCCCAGATTTACCTTTAACAATATAAATTTAATGAATGGTGTAGACCTGATACCGGTAATGATCGGCCTCTTTGCAACTTCAGAGGTATTTAGATCTATGGAAGATATATTTTCAAAAAGGAATTTGGACATAACAGTTGAAAGAGTAAAACTTACTTGGCTAGAATTTAAGAGTCTACTAGGAACCATCTTAAGATCATCAGGTATTGGAACCTTTATCGGTATGATCCCTGGTGCAGGTGCAGATATTGCTTCCTTTGTGGCCTACAATGAAGCTATCAGGTTTTCAAAGGACAAGGAAGGCTTTGGAAAAGGAGAAATGAAAGGGATTGCAGCCCCAGAATCGGCCAATAATGCTGTAACAGGAGGGGCCATGATTCCCCTACTAACCCTTGGTATACCTGGAGATGCTGTAACTGCAGTCCTATTGGGGGCCTTAATGGTACAGGGATTACAACCAGGACCCTTGCTATTTCAAAATAATGGGGATATAGTATATACCTTATTTGTAGGTATGTTAATTGCAAATATACTAATGATGGTAATTGGCCTTTTAGGTGTCAAATATTTTACTAAGATACTTTTAATACCAAAATCCATCCTGGCACCTATCATTATGGTACTTTGTGTGGTAGGGTCATATTCACTTAATAATAGCTATTTTGACGTACTAGTCATGTTTGTGGCTGGCGTTATAGGCTACTTTATGACCAAGCAAGGCTTCGGTTCATCTCCTTTAATCTTAGGCCTAATATTAGGACCTTTAATGGAAAATAACTTTAGAAGGACCTTATTAATGTCTAAAGGTAGCCTAAAAATATTTGTAACAAGACCAATATCCTTAGGTCTATTGACCTTGGCCTTTATTAGTTTAGTTGGTCCCATTATTAGTAATATATATAAGAGGAGGACTGTAAATGAAAATAACTAGTTATGAGCTTTTTCAAGTACCACCCCGCTGGTTGTTTTTAAAAATAGTGACAGATGAAGGGATTGTAGGTTGGGGAGAACCTGTAATTGAGGGAAGGGCAGCCACTGTTAAGGCGGCTGTGAAAGAATTAATGGAGTATTTAATAGGAAAAGACCCTTTAAAGATAGAAGACCATTGGAATGTAATGTATAGGGCTGGTTTTTATAGAGGTGGCCCCATCCTAATGAGTGCCATAGCTGGTATAGATCAGGCCTTGTGGGATATAAAGGGCAAATATTATAATGCACCAGTCTATCAACTATTGGGAGGGAAATGTAGGGATTCAATCAAGGTTTATACCTGGATAGGTGGAGATAGGCCTTCAGATGTGACAGATGCGGCCAAGGAGGCAGTCAGGTCTGGCTTTGAGGCAATAAAAATGAATGCTACAGAAGAGCTACAATATATAGACTCCTATGAAAAAATAGATAAGGTTGTAGAAAGAGTGGCAGCCATAAGAGAGGCCTTAGGTGATGACTTTGGAATAGGGGTAGATTTCCATGGAAGAGTTTCTAAAACCATGGCCAAGGTCTTGGCCAAAGAGTTGGAGCCCTTTAGGCCAATGTTTATTGAAGAACCTGTTTTACCAGAAAATAATGAAGCCCTTAGGGAAATTGCCAACTTAACCTCTACTCCAATTGCTACTGGGGAAAGGATGTTTTCACGCTGGGATTTTAAAAAGTTATTATCAGATGGCTATGTAGATATTATCCAACCAGATGTATCCCATGCTGGAGGTATAACTGAGGTGAAAAAAATTGCCAGTATGGCTGAAGCCTATGATGTGGCTCTGGCTCCGCATTGTCCTTTAGGCCCTATAGCCTTGGCTTCCTGTCTTCATGTGGATGCCACCTGTCATAATGCTGTTATACAAGAGCAAAGTTTGGGCATCCATTATAATAAGGAGAATGATTTATTAGATTATATAGATAATAAGGAAGTATTTAATTTTATAGACGGATATGCCAAAATTCCTGAAGGTCCAGGTCTAGGTATTGAGATAAATAAGGAATATCTAAGAGAAAGGGCCAAGGAAGGGCATAACTGGAGAAATCCTTTATGGAGACATAAGGATGGCACAGTGGCTGAATGGTAATTGTTAGTAAATAAAGAGGATGATAAGATGAAACCTAAAGTAATAATAACGAAAAAAATTCCCTATCAGGTGGAAATGTTTATTAAAGAGCATTGCCAGTATGAAATGTGGCAAGATACAGGTGAAATGCCAGATAAGCTTCTGCTAAATAAGGTTTCAGATGCTGATGGGCTGATGGGTCCCCATATAAGGGTTACTGAGGAGCTATTAGATAAGGCGCCGAAGCTTAAAATTATAAGTAATATTGCTGTAGGCTATGATAACTTTGATATTGAACTGATGAAAAAAAGAAAGATCATGGGAACCCATACACCTGAGGTTTTAGATGAATCTGTGGCTGATTTAGCCTTTGGCCTTATATTGTCTACTGCAAGAAAAATAGGATATTTAGATGCCTATACTAAAAAAGGAAATTGGGATATGTTGGATAAGCCTGAATTTCTAGGCCAGGATGTTTATAATAAAACCTTAGGAATTATTGGGCTAGGTAGGATTGGAAGCAAGGTGGCTAAAAGGGCTGCCTTAGGATTTGATATGCAGGTACTATACTACAATAGAAGCAGAAAGAAAGATGTGGAAGAGAATCTAGGTATAAAATATGCCAGCATGGAGGAGTTACTAAAGGAATCAGACTATGTTTTACTAATGCTTCCCCTAACCAAGGAAACAGAAAAAATGTTTGGAGAGAAAGAGTTTGCTCTGATGAAGGATACAGGATTTTTCATCAATGTTTCCAGGGGAAAAATAGTAGATGAGAAGGCCTTAATAAATGCCTTAAAAACAAAGGCTATAGCGGGGGCAGGCCTAGATGTTTATGAAGATGAACCTATTCAAAAAGACAATCCCCTATTAAAGATGAGCAATGTGGTGACCTTACCCCACATAGGTTCAGCCACTGAAAAGACAAGGTTTGACATGGCCATGAAGGCGGCGGAAAACTTGGTGGCAGCAGTGAAGGGAAAAAGGCCAGAAAACCTTGTACCAGAATTAAGGGCCCAATTTTAATATAGTCTTCCAGAATTTCTTGCCTTAAATAAGGTTTAAAGGAGAGAAAAAGGGTATTTAAAATAAAGGGTAGATTGTTTTAGCTTGGAGAGTTTGACTTAACTTTTAAAGACCTTGAAACTTGACCTTATATGTAGGCATGATACAATACTTTATAAGAAGGATTTAACCATTTCTTATAAAGGGAAAATTATGATCCGGAAGCAGGGTGGAAAATATGATTAAGATGAAAGTTAAAGGTGTCGGTTCAGACCAATTGGGAAATTTCTTAATATTATTGGTAGATGATGAGGAGACCAAGGTACTTCCTGTAACTGTAGGGGAGTTGGAGGCTCAGAACATCTTAATCCCTATGGAGGAAATTGAAGTGCCTAGGCCTATGACCCATGATTTATTCCAAACTGCTGTAGAGAATTAGGCGGGGAGCTGGAGAAAGTAGTAATTACTAAGATAGAAAACAATACCTATTATGCTAACCTGCATATAAAACAAGGAGAAGAAAATATAACAATAGATGCAAGACCAAGTGATGCTATAGCTTTAGCTCTAAGGGCAGATATTCCAATATATATGAAATTCCCTCTTGTGGAATTCACCTATGATTTATCAGATGTAAAGTTATAAGGGTTTAACATAATAGTCGCTGGATATGAGGCATACTCTTTATCCAGCGACCATTTTATTTTATATAAATGATGTGTTCACCTAAATTGATAGAGACTTGAAATGTGGACTTTACTAGGCTAAAATGTGATAAAGCCCATCTACACATTTAGAGGTGATTTCATGAAGGACTATATAAATGCCATTATCAATGATATGAGGAAATCCATAACAAAGAATATTCATAACAATTATTTAAATTATAAAATAAATAATCATTATATAAGTACCTATCCAATATTTGAGGGAATTTACCTTTAGCCATAGCATACCAATAGTAGCTAGTTTTAATTACCTTTTTAAAGGAGGATCCCATAGTTATTGCTGAAAAACTTCTAGCCTTACTCGTACTTTGAAGATTAACTATAATAGTTGGAAAGAATAATATAAAAACTTGTCTGTTTAACTATTGTGGAAGTTCCAGAAATTACATCACAAATGTTTGACTATCCTAGAAAATTGTATGAAATTTTTATATTATTGTATTGCAAGAATATATCCAGTATGTTATAATACATGTAAATTCGAATACGTTTGCACAACGAAGTGCAACAAATGGCAAAGACGCCTGCAAAAAAGTGAACTTTCACTTTATTGTGGGTGTTTTTTGTAATTTTGGATAAAAGGACTTGATTGTATGACTGATGTGGAAAAACAAAGAGTTGTACAGGAATATGTGCCAGGAAAACAGGTTACATTGGCACATTTAATAGCTAATCCTCAAAAAAATGTATATTCAAGACTTGGATTGGCAGATGAAAAAAGTAATGCTATAGGTATATTAACTATTACCCCAAGTGAGGCATCCATAATAGCTGCAGATATTTCCACAAAGGTAGCAGATGTCGAAATAGGATTTTTAGATAGATTTAGTGGTTCAGTGGTTATAACAGGGGATGTTTCAAGTGTGGAGACAGCACTAAAGGAAGTGTTGAACCTTCTATCCAATGTTTTAGAATTCACATCTACCAATATAACTAAATCCTAGGAGAGATTTTGATGAAAATAATGTTAATTGGTGAGACAGGTAGTGGTAAAACTACGCTTAAACAGGTGCTAAACAATGAGGAAATAAAGTATAAGAAAACCCAAACCTTAGAGTATTCTAAAAATATTCTAGATACTCCAGGTGAATATGTTGAAAATAGAAGATACTACAATGCACTTATTATATCCTCGGCGGATTATGATATTATAGGACTTGTAAAAGATTGCACCAGTAAGAAGGTTGTGTTTCCCCCAAATTTTACTTTTATTTTTAACAAGAGATCTGTAGGAATTATAACTAAAATAGACAGTTGCTGTTTATGAGGATGTAAAAATAGCTGAGAAACATCTAGAACAGGCAGGAGTTGAAGAAATTTTTTATGTGGATTCTATAAATGGAAGGGGAGTAGAGGAGATTAGAAGATTATTACAATAAGGGAGGAAAATCCATGTGTAAAAAAATAGTAATAGCCGAAGATGAGCCTATTACTAGAATGGACATCTCAGAAATTTTAGTGGGAGCAGGTTACGATGTTGTAGGCATGGCTTCCGATGGTTTTGATGCAATAGAAATGTGCAAAAATCTTAAACCAGATTTAGTTCTTATGGATATAAAAATGCCATTACTAGATGGGCTGAAGGCTTCGAAAGTGTTGTTAGAAGAGGAAATAGCCAGTTGCATAGTACTTCTCACTGCATATAGTACAAGAGAGTTTATAGATGAGGCTAAAGACATTGGAGTTATGGGATATATAGTCAAACCCATTAATGAAAAGAATCTTTTACCGGCTATTGAGATAGCGTTGGCAAAAGATAAAGAATTGAAGTATATGAAAAAAAGTATGGAAAGGGCTAGGGGTGAATTAGAATCAAGAAAATTAGTTGAGAGGGCCAAGGGAATATTAATGAGCAAGAGAAATGTTACAGAGGAAGAGGCTTACAATACACTCAGAAAATTAAGTATGGATAAAAGAACACCTATGCGAGATATTGCCAAAGTAATTATTATGAATAGATAAATGGTGAAAGAAAATGGCTATAGCTGATATATGTAAAAAATATACTAATCTAAGTGCTTCAGATATTAATGAGTTAAAAAAGATATCTGATATACTTCCTACTATTTCAGAATTAGTAAAAGCAGATGTATTCTTAGATTGCCCTACAAAAGATCATACAAAGGCCATAGTAGTTGCGGAAGCAAAACCAACTTGTGTAGAATCAAACTATATGAATTCTGTGGTTGGGAAGATAGCTTTACAAGAAAATGAACCTGCAGCCCTCAGAACATTGAATACGGGTGTGTCTACTCGGGGTTTAAAGGCTATTACTCAAGAAAACAAAACAGTAATTCAGACTACTGTACCTGTTAGAAACAAAAAAGAAGAAGTGATTGCTGTTTTGATAATAGAACAAGCTGTAGAAGAAGTATTCAAAGAGGGAGACAACATAAATAAATCAACCCTTTCAAAATCTTTGAAGGACTTTCCAGAGGTATTCCAGTACATGGGTCAAAACTTAAATTTTATAACTCAGAGTATAGACGATAGTATTATTATATTTGATAAATATGGTATAGCCATCTATGCTAATCCATGTGCTAAAAAACTATATAGGAGACTAGGCTATAAGGATAGCATAATTGGTATGAAGTTCAACAATTTAGTGCTTGATCAAATAAGTTTTGAAGAAGTACTTATAAATAATTACATAAAAACTCCTGAAGTAAGTGCTGGCAAATTAAACTTGGAAATAAAATACAGCGTTATGAAACAGAAAGGCAAATTAACTGGTGTTAATATGATAATAAAGGACATTACAGAGGCTAAAGAAAAGGAAAAAGAACTTATTTTAAAATCTGTAGCTATAAAAGAAATGCATCATAGGGTAAAAAATAATCTCTAAACTATTGTAAGTCTATTAAGACTACAATCTAGGAGAGTGGAGAACGAATATTTAAAGAAAGCATTTAATGAAAGTATAAATAGGATTTTAAGTATTTCAATAACCCATGAACTATTAGCTCAAGAATGCACAGATGAAGTAGACATAAAGTCAATACTGGAAATGATATCTAAAAATACATTAGACTATATACCAACTTCGGAACAAGATATTAGGGTGACTGTGTTAGGAGACAATTTGTCTGTAAACTCTGATAAGGCTACATCTATAGCTCTTGTGGTCAATGAGCTATTACAAAATTCTATTGCACACGGCTTTAAGAATAGGGAGCATGGGTACATAGAAGTTGAAATATGTAAAGGAGAAATTCATTCCACCATTTCAGTAAGGGATAATGGGACAGGCTTTTGCATCAAAGATATAAGGGGAAATAGCTTAGGCCTAAATATAGTAGAACAAATTGTAAAAGATAAACTTGAAGGAGACCTTATTATTAAAAGTGGAAAGGAAGGCACCAATATAATCTTTGATTTTAAAAACTAAACAAAAACACAATGGAGTGTTTTCAAAGGCAAAGGAGCCAAGGAGTATAGAATATCTATATTCTTTGGCTCCTTTTTGATAGCTATAAGGAGAGGATTCTATGAAGGAAGACATGCTAAGTGTAGGAATAGATATAGGAACATCAACAACACAGCTCGTTTTTAGCAATATAACTATTGAAAACAAGGCATCTATGTTTTCTGTACCAATGATATCTATAGTAGATAAAAAAGTTATTTATAAAAGTGACATATATTTTACCCCCTTATCATCCCCTACAGAGATAGATGGCCTGGGCGTAAAAAAAATAATAGAGAAGGAATACAAAAAGGCAAACATAAAGGCACCAGATGTAGATACTGGTGCAGTAATCATAACTGGTGAGACCGCTAGAAAAGAAAATGCTAGCGAAGTATCCCAGCAGTTAAGCGGATTTGCGGGAGAATTTGTAGTGGCTACTGCTGGTCCAGACCTGGAGGGAATTATTGCTGGCAAAGGTGCAGGGGCAGGAGAGTTTTCTAAAAACAAAGGAGTTATTGTTGCCAACCTAGATATAGGAGGAGGTACTACCAATATATCTGTGTTCAAAAATGGGGATGTAATAGATACAGCCTGCATGGATATAGGCGGAAGACTTATAAAAATAGATAAGGGAAATAATAAAATAAGTTATATATCAGAAAAGATGAAAAAATTAATAGAGAAAATGGGTCTCAAAATATCTATAGGTTCTAGAATAGATAAGAATGAACTAAAGAAACTAACAAATAAAATGGCAAAGGTACTTGAGGAGGTTGTAGGTATAAGGGAAGCTTCTGAGGAATTAAAACTGTTACTTACAGATCAAGATTTAAAAAGAAATTATGAAATAGAATATTTATCCTTTACAGGTGGGATTGCGGACTGTATCTCCAGTGAGACTAATAACTGGCTACAGTTTGGTGATATAGGGGTTTTATTAGGAAAATCTATAAGAGAATCTAACTTAACTAGAAGTAAAAAAATCCTAAAACCAGCCGAAACTATAAGGGCTACTGTTGTAGGAGCAGGATCTCACACCACAGATATAAGCGGAAGTACCATAGATGTTAGCGAAAACGTCCTGCCCTTAAAAAACATTCCCATACTAAAACTAACAGAAGATGATGAAAAGCTTAGTTTTGACGAGATGGGCCAAGCTATTGCTGATAAATTAAAGTGGTTTAGATTAGAAGATGACAAACAACTAGTAGCACTAGCCATAAAGGGACTAAAAAGTGGGAGCTTTCAATATATCCAGGAGTTGGCCAAATCAATTATTAATGGAATGGATGAAATAATAAATTCTAATGATCCGCTCATAGTCATTACAGAAAACGATATGGCAAAGGTTCTTGGACAAACTTTAAAGACCCAATTAAACTACAAAAAAGATATTGTCTCTATAGATTCTATAGAAGTATCAGATGGAGATTATATAGATATTGGTAGGCCTTTAGCAGAGGGAAGGGTAGTACCAGTTATAGTCAAAACATTGTTATTTAACTATTAAATTAAAGAGGTGAAGATAATGAGGTTAAAAACTAAACTTTTTGACACTGTTTATCAATTTAAAGACATTAAAGAAGTACTAGCAAAGGCAAATGAGGAAAAATCAGGGGATAGCCTAGCAGGGATAGCTGCTGAATCCCTAACAGAAAGGATAGCTGCAAAGGAAGTATTAAGTAACTTGACTTTGAAGGATTTAAGAAATAATCCAGTAGTTCCCTATGAAGAAGATGAGGTTACGAGGATTATTCAAGATGCAGTAAACGAAAAAATCTACAATGAAATAAAAAACTGGACAGTTGCAGAACTTAGGGAGTGGTTGCTAGATACTAAAACTACAGATGAAGATATCAAAAGGGTCAGAAGAGGTTTAACAAGTGAAATGATAGCAGCCGTAACTAAACTTATGACTAATCTTGATTTAGTCTATGCAGCTAAAAAGATTAAGGTTATAGCTCATTGTAATACAACTATTGGAGAAGAGAATACCTTGGCTATGAGACTACAGCCAAATCATCCTAGTGATAATATAGATGGAATTCTTATATCCTTATACGAGGGATTGAGTTATGGAATAGGAGATGCAGTCCTAGGGCTTAATCCAGTAGATGATAGTGTAGAAAGTGTTACTAGTGTATTGAACCTATTTGAAGAGGTAAAGACCAAATGGCAAATACCTACACAAACTTGCGTTCTAGCTCATGTAAGAACTCAAATGGAGGCCATAAAAAGGGGAGCCCCAAGTGATATGATATTCCAAAGTATAGCGGGAACTGAAAAAGGAAATGAAGCCTTTGGAATAAGTGCCAAATTACTAGATGAAGCCAGGGAATTGGTCCTTGAAGAAGGTACATCTGTAGGACCAAATGTTATGTATTTTGAAACCGGACAAGGTGCAGAATTATCTTCTGATGCTCATTTTGGTGTTGACCAAGTTACTCTAGAAGCTAGATGTTATGGCTTTGCCAAAAGGTATGAGCCATTCCTTGTGAATACTGTTGTGGGCTTTATAGGACCAGAGTATCTATACGATAGCAAACAAGTAATCAGGGCAGGGTTGGAGGATCTTTTCATGGGGAAATTAAGCGGTATATCCATGGGTGTAGATGCCTGCTATACAAACCATATGAAGGCAGATCAAAATGATTTGGAAAATTTAGCTATAATTCTTTCGACAGCAGGCTGTAATTATTTAATTGCCGTGCCACAGGGTGATGATGTGATGCTCAACTATCAGACCTTAGCCTATCATGACGGTGCAGCCCTAAGAGAACTTTTAGGACTAAATCCTATAAAAGAATTTGAAGTTTGGCTAGAAAAAATGGGAATTTATGAAAATGGCAAACTTACCAATAGGGCTGGAGATGCCTCAATCTTTATTAAATAAGCCAATAGTAAGGAGGAAAGAAGTATGGTTACCGAAAAGGAATTAAAAAGACTAATAGAGCAGGTTATGAGTGAAATGGGGATAAATGAGAAAGATTATAATAAGCAGGAAGTTTTAAAATCGGTTCTAGATAAAAGTAATACGGAAGATGAGAATATACCTGATATAACTACTATAGATCTGAGGGAACAATTATTAATTGAAGAGCCAGAAAACAAAGACGCCTACCTCAAACTAAAAGAATATACTCCAGCTAGAGTAGGGATATCAAAAGCTGGAGCTAGATGCAAGACCGAATCCCTTTTAAGATTTAGAGCTGACCATGGTGTAGCCATGGATGCAGTATTCACATATGTTTCAGAAGAATTTTTGGAGGATTGGGGACTTTTAGCAGTAAGCACTATGTGTACAGACAAAGATGAATACTTAACTAGGCCAGATCTTGGAAGAAAATTTAATGAAGAAACTATAGAGCTTCTTAAAGAAAAATGTGGTATGAACGCTCAGGTTCAAATTTATATTTCTGATGGACTTAGCTCTACAGCCATAGAAACCAATGCAAAGGATACTTATGATGCAATTGTTCAGGGCTTAAATAGTTATGGAATTAAGGTAGGCAAGCCCTTCTTCGTAAAACATGGAAGAGTACCAGCGATGGATGTTATAGGAGAAGCTTTAGATCCAGAAGTAGTAGTAGTTCTTATAGGGGAGAGGCCAGGTTTGGCAACAGGTGAAAGTATGAGTTGCTATATGGCTTATAAGCCAAAAATAGGAATGCCAGAATCCAACAGGACAGTAGTATCAAATATTCATAGTGGTGGAACCCCTGCCGTAGAGGCTGGAGCTCATATAGCTGATGTAATTAAGACCATGTTAGAACAAAAAGCTAGTGGCCTGAATTTAAAACTATAGATAATGGAGGTTTTAAATATGAGAGATGATAGATTAGTTACAAATGTATTAAGCGTCAAGCTTATTCCTAACATAAGCTTAGATATGGTAAAGAAATTGAAACTACCTTCAGAACATAGAAGTATAGGTATAATAACTACCGATTGTGATGATGTAGGCTATACAGCCCTGGACGATGCCACCAAAAAGGCAGATGTAAAAGTAGCTTATGCAAAATCATTCTATGGTGGAGCAGCCAATGCAAATACAAAGTTAGCCGGTGAATTTATAGGAATATTATCAGGCCCAAATCCTGCGGAAGTAAGAAGTGGCCTAAATGCAGCAATAGACTATATAGAAAATGAGGCTTTTTTCTATAGTGCCAATGATGATGCTTCTATAGTATATTTTGCTCACTGTATATCTAGGACAGGCTCCTATTTATCTGAAAGTGCAGGAATAAAGGAAGGAGAAGCAATAGCCTACCTAATAGCCCCTCCATTGGAAGCTATATATGCCTTAGATGCTGCCTTAAAGGCTGCTGATGTGAAATTAGTTGAATTTTATGGGCCACCTTCTGAGACCAACTTTGGTGGTGGATTGTTAACAGGTAGTCAATCTGCATGCAAAGCAGCCTGTGATGCGTTTGCTGATGCAGTTAAGTTTGTTGCCGATAATCCCACTAAATATTAATGGTGATAATGATGAAAAAAGCCTTAGGATTAATAGAGACATATGGTTATGTAACTGCCATTGAGGCCGCAGATGCCAGCCTAAAAGCAGCCAACGTAAGTCTAAAGAAATGTGAGTTTGTAAAAGGGGGACTTGTAGCTATATTAATAACTGGCGATGTAAGTGCAGTTAAGGCCTCTGTTTATGCAGGAAAGACAGCAGCTAATAGAATAGGGCAGGTAATATCTACAACTGTTATCGCTAGAACTGGTGAGGGACTGGATCGAGTACTTTACAAAGATGTGGAAAAGTCTGAGGAAAATGATATAGAAAAGGCTATATCAGATGGGCCAAAAGATAAAAGTGAAGGGGATAAGGTAAAGGAACTAGTAGAAGAAGGAAAACCAGCAAAAACTATAAGATTTGAAGGACAAATTATAGAATTAAATAGTGAAAAAGAACTTAATAAAATGAGAGTAGTAGAACTAAGAAAGATGGTCAGAAGGCTAGAAGACTTTCATATGAATAACGAACAAATAAAGTATGCCAAAAAGCGAGAATTAATAGATGCAATTATAGAGTACTCAGAGAAAGAAAGGTAGATACTGTGGTTAAAGATAGAGATTTAATATCTATTCAGGAAGTTAGAAAGCTTATAAAAAAGGCAAAGGAAGCTCAGGCAAGATTCAGCAGTTTTGACCAGCAAAAGATAGATGAAATAGTAGAAGCTGTTTCCGAGGCTGCTTCAAAGGAAGCAGTAAACCTTGCGAAGCTTGCCAAGGAAGAAACAGGATTTGGTAGATGGGAGGACAAGGTTGAAAAAAACAAGCTGGCCAGTGAAAAATTATACCAATATATAAAAGATATGAAAACTATAGGCATCCTAAATGAGGATAGGGAGAAAAAAATTATAGAAATAGGAGTTCCAGTAGGGGTTATTGCAGGTTTGATACCTTCCACTAATCCAACATCCACGGTAATATATAAGGCACTTATATCTCTGAAGGCAGGAAATGCCATTATCTTTAGCCCCCACCCTAGTGCCATAGAATGTATATCAAAAACTGCTGAGATCTTAAATAGGGTAGCAATAGAAAGTGGAGCACCAGATGGCCTAATTACCTGTATGAAATATCCAACTATAGAGGGAACCAATGAGCTAATGAGTCATAAGGATGTAGGACTAATACTAGCTACAGGTGGTTCAGCTATGGTTAAGGCGGCATATAGTTCGGGCACTCCAGCCCTAGGTGTAGGACCAGGTAATGTACCTAGTTATATAGAAAGGAGTGCAGACATAAAGTTAGCGGTAGAAAGAATATTTGCCAGCAAAACCTTTGATAATGGAACCATTTGTGCTTCAGAACAGTCCATTGTTACAGAAAAAGCTATTGAAGATAAGGTTAAATATGAAATTGAAAAACAAGGTGGCTACTTCCTAAAGGGGGAAAAACTCGAAAAAGTAGTAAAAATAATGGAAACACCCAGTGGTGGAATGAACCCACAAATAGTTGGAAAATCAGCCCAAGAAATAGCTGATATGGTAGGTATAGATATACCAAAAGGTACCAGAATATTACTATGCGAGGAAAAGGGAATAGGCAAGGAACACCCTTTTTCCAAGGAAAAATTAACAACTCTTCTGGGCTTTTATGTAGCGCAAGATTGGAAGGAAGCAGCTGAAATATGTAGCAGGCTTCTAGAAAATGGTGGCCTTGGGCATTCTTTGTCTATTCATTCCGATAATGAAAATATTATCAAGGAGTTTGGCTTAAGGAAGCCAGTTTCTAGACTGTTAGTTAATACGCCTTCATCCCAAGGTGCAGTAGGAATCACTACCAACCTGGCCCCTTCTCTTACTTTAGGCTGTGGAGCCCTGGGTGGAAGTGCAAGTTCAGACAATATAGGCCCTATGAACCTGATAAATATAAGGAGATTGGCCTATGGAGTAGAGGATGTTAAGACTATAGCCTGTCCAGCAGAAGGGTCATCCAGTTTAGAAAATATAGATATAGAAACTATAACTAAGCTAGTATTAGAAGAAATTCAAAAAATAACAAATAAAAATTAAAAAAGACCAGCTAATTAAAGTCAATAGATTTTAGCAAAATAATATTAAATAT
>JBFNEZ010000041.1:0-22681 GCA_040797825.1 Thermotaleaceae bacterium
CATTAGAATTGGCTAAAATATCTAACCATGTAACTGCAATTGAAATTGACCCCGACTTGTGTCTAGCAACTCAACAGAAATTAGTACATCAAAGGAACTTTCAAATAGTTAACCAGGATATACTAAAATTTAAATTTCCTAAAAATATAAGATATAAAATATACGGTAATATTCCTTACAACATTAGTACAGATATAATACGAAAAATTGTATTTGAAAGTACAGCTGTTGAAAGTTATTTAATCGTGGAATACGGATTTGCTAAAAGGTTATTGGATATAAAGCGAGCATTAGCATTACTTTTGATGACAGAAGTGGATATTTCAATATTAAGAATGGTCCCGAGAGAATATTTTCATCCCCAACCTAAAGTTAATAGCTCATTGATTTTATTAAAAAGACTTACATCAAAAATATCATACAAGGATAGAAAAATGTATGAAAATTTTGTTAAGAAATGGGTTAACAAAGAATATCGAAAACTATTTACAAAAAATCAATTTAATAAAGCCTTAAAGCATGCAAAAGTAGTTGATTTAAACAATATTAGCTTTGAACAATTCCTATCTATTTTCAATAGCTATAAACTGTTTAATAACCAAAACAATATTAAGGATTATTGACGTATAGTGCATATTGCACGTCTCAACCTTATTTAAAAGCATCTCTACACGAGGTGCTTTTTTCATGCCCAATTTTAGGAGGTGATCATATAAATATATTTTCAAGATTATTTAAGTCAAGGGCTGAACCAAAGAATAACTTATTTGGCTCTACCTACAGTTTTTTCTTTGGCTCTACTAGTAGTGGGAAAACAGTAAACGAAAGAACAGCCATGCAAACCACAGCTGTATATGCTTGTGTTAGAATACTAGCTGAAACGATAGCCTCACTCCCACTCCACACTTATATGAATACTGAAAGTGGAAAGGAAAAAGCAAGGGACCATCCAATATATTACCTTCTATCAGATTCGCCTAACCCTGAGATGACTTCATTCGTGTTTAGAGAAACACTTATGGGTCATCTTTTATTATGGGGAAATTCCTACTCTCAGATAATAAGAAATGGGCATGGAAAAGTAGTGGCTCTATATCCCCTGCTTCCAGACAAGATGAAGGTAGGAAGAAGTGAAAATGGAGAAATTTATTATCTCTATACTAGCGAAGGGAAGGAATATTTACTAAGAAATACAGAGGTCCTTCACATACCAGGCCTTGGGTTTGACGGTCTTATTGGATACTCCCCCATTGCCATGGCTAAGAATGCAATTGGCATGGCTCTAGCAACAGAAGAATACGGAGCTAAGTTCTTCTCAAATGGTGCAAATCCTGGTGGAGTTTTAGAACATCCTGGTGTTGTAAAAGACCCTCATAGAATTAGGGATAGCTGGAATCAAGTGTATCAAGGAACATCCAATGCCCATAGAGTTGCCGTTCTTGAAGAAGGTATGAAGTTCTCTCCTATCGGTATACCGCCAGAACAGGCACAGTTTTTAGAAACAAGGAAATATCAAACTGAGGAAATTTGTCGAATATTTAGAGTCCCTCCCCATTTAGTCGGTGATTTAGAAAGAGCTACTTTTTCAAATATTGAACATCAATCTATAAGCTTTGTAGTTCATACTATAAGACCTTGGCTTGTTAGAATAGAGCAATCTATTAATAAAGCCTTGTTTTCTGAGGAAGAAAGGCACAAGTACTTTGTTAGTTTCTTAGTTGAAGGCCTTCTTCGTGGGGACTATGAATCAAGAATGAGAGGTTATTCTATCGGCATTCAAAATGGATTTATGTCTCCTAACGATGTAAGGAGTTTAGAAAACATGAACCCTATACCCTCTGATGAAGGTGGAAACACATACATGGTCAATGGCAATATGCTAAAGCTTAAAGATGTTGGTGCTTATGCGAATAAAAACACTGGAGGTGATGAAAATAAAGAAGTTTTGGAACTGGATAAAAAATGATGATGAAAGGACTTTATTTTTAAATGGTGTGATATCTGATGAAACTTGGTATGGAGATGAAATCACACCTAAACTATTTAAAGATGAGTTAAATAGTGAATCTGGAGATATTGTTGTTTGGATTAATTCCCCTGGTGGCGACTGCATTGCTGCTAGCCAAATCTACAATATGCTAATGGACTACAAAGGAAATGTCACAGTAAAAATTGATGGAATTGCTGCATCAGCTGCTTCAGTTATTGCTATGGCTGGTACTGAAGTACAAATTTCACCTACAGGTCTAATGATGATCCATAATCCGTTGACTATTGCCTTTGGCGATGCAAGTGAAATGGAAAAAGCCAAAGCAATGCTATCAGAAGTTAAAGAAAGCATCATTAATGCTTATGAGTTAAAAACTAGCATACCAAGGAATGAACTCTCTCATCTTATGGATGAGGAAACCTGGTTCAATGCTAGAAAGGCTGTGGACTTGGGGTTTGCAGATAAAATAATGTTTGCACAGGGTGATGAAGATAAAAACCTTGAAGGATTAGCTTTCAGTAATATGGTAGCTGTCAATTCTATATTAAGTAAACTACCCAAAAAGGAAAAGCCACCTGCTGGCACTTCCTATAAAGAACTAAGTACAAGATTAAATCTAATTAAGTAAATGGAGGTATATTCAATGAATAAAATATTAGAATTAAGAGAAAAAAGAGCGAAGCTTTGGGAAAGTGCCAAAGCTTTTTTAGATGCAAGAAGAGATGACAAAGGGCTTGTTTCAGCTGAAGATACTGCTACCTATGAAAGAATGGAACAAGATGTAGTTGATTTAGGTAAAGAGATAGACAGGTTAGAAAAACAAGCCGTTCTCGATTTAGAACTATCAAAGCCTACTTCCACTCCCCTCTCTAATAAACCTAACAATGGTATGGGGGAAATAAAAGAAGGTCGTGCATCTGATGAGTATAAGAAAGCCTTCTGGAATGTTATGAGAACGAAGAATCCAAAGTCAGAAGTTTTTAATTCTTTATCCATAGGCGATGATACAGAAGGAGGTTATCTTGTTCCCGATGAATTTGAAAGAACTTTAATTCAGACTCTTGAGGAAGAAAATATCTTCCGTAAACTTGCTAAAGTCATCCAAACCTCAAGCGGCGACAAAAAGATTCCTGTTGTAGTGACTAAAGGAACTGCAGCTTGGCTTGACGAAGGCGAAGAATATGAAGAAAGTGATTCTGTATTTGGGCAAACCTCAATTGGTGCTTATAAGCTAGGCACTATGATTAAAGTATCTGATGAGCTTTTGAATGACAGTATATTTAATATTGAAAGCTATATCTCTACTGAGTTTGCAAGAAGAATCGGTGCTAAGGAAGAAGAAGCTTTCCTAGTTGGCGATGGGATTGGAAAACCTACAGGGATATTTAATGCTACAGGTGGTGCTGAACTTGGAATAACAGCTGGCTCTACTACTGCAATCACAGCGGATGAGATTATTGATTTAGTATATTCTCTTAAAGCTCCCTACAGAAAAAATGCGTCTTTTATCATGAATGATGCAACGGTAAAGGCAATTCGTAAATTAAAGGACGGTCAAGGTCAATATTTATGGCAGCCATCACTTACAGCAGGAACACCAGATACTTTGCTTAATCGTCCAGTATATACATCGGCTTATGCTCCTATTCTTGAGGCTGGTGCTAAGACCATCGCCTTTGGTGATTTTGGATACTACTGGATTGCTGACAGACAAGGTCGTTCTTTCAAAAGACTAAATGAGCTTTTTGCAACTAGTGGTCAAGTAGGTTTCTTAGGTAGCCAAAGAGTGGACGGAAAACTTATCCTTCCAGAAGCAATTAAAGTCCTACAACAAAAAGCTTAATAAGGGGTGTAAATAGATGACTTATAATACTAAAAATTATACGGAACAAGGCGGAGAGAAAACCGTTATAGGCGGTACATTGGAAATCAAAGATGAGGCCACAGTAGTTGGCCTCTCTCTTATTGAAAACCAATCTGAAAGCACTGCTACTACAATAGAAGATTTAGTCACAGATTTTAATGCTCTGCTTTCTAAGTTAAAAACTGCAGGGCTAATGGTAGATGATACTCCATAAAGAAAGGATGGTGGCGGCTAATGACACTAATTGAAAAAGTTAAAGCAAATCTAATACTTGAACACGATAAAGATGATGAGCTTTTGGAAATGTATATTGACGCCGCTATATCCTATGCTGAGAGCTATCAACATTTAAAAGAAGGATACTACAGTGAAAACACAATGTCTCCAGTCACTGAGCAAGCTATCATTATGCTATCCTCCCACTTTTATGAAAGCCGTGATGGTAGTACAGGTGGCTTCTTTGCTGATACCGCTATTGCAGGTCAGCAAGCAAGAGAAACGATTAATAATCTTTTACGCCTAGATAAGGATTGGAAGGTGTAGGTTATGGGACTTGGAAAAATCAATACTTTTATAGATATTATTCTTGTTGAAAGAATTAAAGATGATGAAGGATTTAGTAAGGTTAATGATAATATCCTAGCCACCATAAGAGCCTATAAAGAAGAAAGGCATGCTAGTGAAAAATGGGCAAACAGAGCCTTGTTTTCAGAAGCTAGTGCCCTTTTTAGGTTTCGTAAAATCCCAGATGTGGGTATTACATCAAAGATGGTAATTGACTGTAGTGGTGACCGTTATGAAATTATAAGTGTAGAGGACATAAAAAACCGTGGAATGTATGTTGAAGTTCTAGCAAAAAAGGTGGTGGTATCAGATGGCTAAAGTGTCTATGAGAATGCCTGAAGATTTTCTATTGAAGATTTCAAAACTTGGTGATAAAACGGATGAAATTATCCCTAAGGTACTTGAGTCTGGTGGTGAAGTTGTCCTCGAACACGTAAAATCTAATCTTAAGTCCTCCATTGGAAAAGGAACAAAAGTAAAAAGTCGCTCTACTGGGGAACTTGTATCCTCCCTCGGTCTCTCCCCTGCCCTATTAGATAGAAATGGAAATCATAATGTTAAGGTAGGTTTTAAAGAGCCAAGAAAAGATGGTGATAGTAATGCTAAAATTGCAAATATCCTTGAGTATGGAAAATCTAATCAACCAGCAAAGCCATTTTTGAAGCCTGCTAGAAGAACTTCGAGAAAACCTTGTATTGATGCTATGAGGGAAAGATTTGATCGGGAGGTAAAAAACATATGAGTATTCTAAGTGAAATAAATACTCTCTCAAACATTTGTGACATTCCCATAGAAACAGGAGTATTTTCAGATAACCCTCCCGATATCTATCTTGTTGCAACTCCTCTTGTAGATTTATTTGAGGTTTATGCAGATAATCTTCCAGAGTATGAAATACAAGAAGTAAGACTTTCCTTATTTTCTAAAGGAAATTATATAAAGATTAAAAACACACTAACCCGTACCCTTTTAGGTGCGGGTTTTACAATAACTGATATGAGATATTTAGGGCATGAGGACGATACTGGATATCACCACTATGCTCTAGATGTAGCAAAATCATATAAATTTAAGTTGGATAAGGAGGATTAACATATGGCAACAATCGGTCTTGATAGACTTTATTATGCAAAAATAACAGAAGATACAAACGGTGATGAAACCTATGATACCCCTATTCCTCTAGCAAAAGCAATTAGTGCGGAGCTTTCAGTTGAACTTGCAGAAGCAACCCTTTATGCAGATGACGGTGCTGCAGAAATCATTAAGGAATTTCAAAATGGTACACTCTCTCTTGGAATCGATGATATTGGTGTAGAAGCTGCCAGTGATTTAACAGGGGCAACAATTGATGATAACAAAGTATTAATCTCAACAAGTGAAGATGGGGGCGATCCTGTAGCAATAGGTTTTAGAGCTAAAAAAGCAAACGGAAAATATCGTTACTTTTGGCTATACCGTGTGAAGTTTGGCATCCCAGCTACGAACCTTGCTACTAAAGGAGATAGTATTACTTTCTCAACACCTACCATTGAAGGGACTGTAATTCGTAGAAATAAACTTGACGGTCAAGGAAAGCATCCATGGAAGGCTGAAGTTAGTGAGGGTGATGAGGGTGTGTCCTCTGAAATAATAACTGGCTGGTATAACGAAGTTTATGAACCTCTCTTCACTGCTAATGGAACAGAGGAATAAGGAGGAATATTATGGACAAAGAACGTAGTAGTCTGATAACTATAGGTGGCAAAGAATATCGCCTTATTTTAACTACAAAGGCAACAAAGGAAATAGCAAAACGCTATGGTGGTCTTGAAAATCTTGGTGAAAAGTTAATGAAGGCAGAGAACTTTGAAATGGCACTAGAAGAAATCGTCTGGCTTATTTCTCTTTTGGCTAATCAAAGTATTTTAATAAACAACAGATTAAATGGAGAAAAGGAAGAACTATTAACCGAAGATGATGTTGAGCTTCTAACCTCCCCTCATGAGTTGGCAACATATAAAGATGCAATTATGGAAGCTATGTTTAAAGGAACTAAAAGACATATAGAATCAGAGGATGAAAGCTCAAAAAACGAGCAAGTCGAGTAAGCGATGAAGAATTGTTTGCTCGACTTATTTATTATGGAGTAACTCAGCTTCATAGACCAGAGTCAGATGTTTGGCTTATGGCAATAGGGGAGCTTTTGGATCAATGGGAAATTCACAAGCAATTTACTGGAATGGCAAAACCTAAAAGAGAAGTTTTTATTGATGATGTTATCCCTATGGGGATTTAGGATGTCAGAAGATAAAATCAGTACTTAAGTACTAGTGAACTTATCTTTATGTAAAGGAAACTTGTCCACACAAAAGGAGGGATAGTTGCTTGGAAAATAAAGTAGAAGTGTTACGTAAAGACAAGGGCTTAAGTCAAGAAGAGTTTGCCAAAGAAATTCGGGTTTCAAGACAAACAATAAGTTCCATTGAGACGGGAAAGTATAATCCCTCATTAGAACTAGCATTTATCATCTCAAATTACTTTGGGAAAAAGATAGAAGAAATCTTTATTTATGAAGGAGGTAATAAGAATGAAGAGAAATAACTTTATAATTGGATTAGTATATTTGTTAGTTGGAATGGCGTGTTTGTCTGTTGTAGTACTATTTGAGACTAAATTAAATAGCATTTTGAGTGGATTTGCTGGAGGAGGAATATGTAGTGGTATAGTCATACTGTGGAAATATTACCATTGGACAAAACCAGAAAATAAAAGTAAATATAAAGAAAAGATGGAAAGTGAAAATATTGAATTATACGATGAAAGAAAGGAGATGTTAAGGAATAAAGCTGGTAGATACGCCTATCTTTTAGGATTAGTTGTATTAGCCTTATCTATTACTATATTTTCTATTCTAGGTAGTTTAGAAATTATAAATGATACTCGTTTGATTGTTTTATATCTTGGCGGACTATTATTATTCCAATATGTTACAGGAGTTATTATTTATAAAAGGCTTAGCAAAAAGTACTAAGAACTACACTAGATTTTATAGTTATGCATCACATTAAAAATAAATACTAACTTAGGAGCAATCAAAGGGTTGCTCCTTTTTCATGCCCATTTTTAAGGAGGTGGTAAATTGGCTGATAATTTTGGTTTAAAGATTGGTATTGAAGGCGAGAAACAGTTTAAAAATGCCTTAAGGGAAATAAATCAAAGCTTTAGAGTTCTTGGTTCTGAAATGAAACTTGTATCCTCTGAGTTTGATAAAAATGATAAGTCCATTAAAGCTATTACCGCCAGAAACAATCAACTAAATAAAGAAATAGATGCACAAAAAGACAAAGTATCTACTCTAGAAAAAGCTCTAGCCAATGCTGCCACTTCCTTTGGCGAAAATGATAGAAGGACCCTTGCCTGGCAAATCCAGCTTAATAATGCAAATGCTGAGTTAAACAACATGGAGCGTGAGCTAAAGGATTCCCAGACAGAAGTAAAAAAGCTAAACAAAGAAAAAATAGATAAGCTGGTAGGCGGATTAAAACAAGCTGGTGAAATTGCAGGAAAAACCTTAGTGGCAGGACTAAAAGCTGCAGCAGCAGCAATGGCTGCCATTGGAGCTGGTGCTGTTGCTACTGGCAAATGGATAAAAGACTCTTTGAATGTTTATGCCGACTATGAAGATTCCATGAAACAAGTTCAAGCTACCATGGGACTTACAGGCGTGGAAGGCGAAGAGGCATTTAAAAAACTTTCAGAGGCAGCTAAAGAGGCTGGTGCTAGTACAAGATTTTCTGCTTCCGAATCGGCTGATGCCTTAAACTACCTAGCCCTCGCTGGTTATGATGCTGAACAGGCCATTGATGCACTTCCAGGAGTTTTAACCCTAGCAGCTGCAAGTGGCATGGATTTAGCCAAAGCATCAGATCTTGTTACTGACTCTATGGCAGCCTTAGGACTTGAGATTTCAGATATGGATTCCTATATGGACATGATGGCTAGGACTTCTCAAAAATCTAATACCGATGTTCAGCAATTAGGTGAAGGCATCTTAGTGGCTGGGGCCACCATGAAAAATGCAGGACAAGAACTTGATACATTAAATGTCATGCTTGGTGTTCTTGCAAACCGTGGTATCAAGGGCTCAGAAGGTGGAACAAAACTTAGAAATGTTATTATGTCCCTTACTTCACCTACCTCTGCAGCAGCAAAAGAGCTAGACTCTTTAGGGATTAGTGTGACAGACTCATCAGGTAATATTCGTGAAATGAATGAAATCTTTGAAGACCTAAATGAAAAACTTGGTGGTCTATCCGAATCAGATAAAATGAATGCACTGAGTAACATCTTTAACAAACAAGACCTTGCAGCAGTTAACGCACTTTTATCTGGTACTGGCGACGAGATGAATAACCTCTATAACGAACTTGCCAATGCTGAAGGTGCAGCTGTGCAAATGTCTGAAACCATGGAAAGCGGACTTGCAGGTTCTGTTCGAAGTTTAAAGTCAGCTTATGAAGGGTTACAAATAACAATTGGCGAGCAGTTTTCAGATATGGCTGGTGAGGTTGTTGGGGATGTGACTTCCCTTGTAAGAGATGTAACAACAATTTTAAATGATGGTTTTCAGGAAGGTGATATTACCGCCATTGGCGAGAGAATATCATCTTTTTTAATGGATGGAATTAAAAGAATTAGTGAATACCTCCCTGAAGTTATTGAAATGGTCTCCATCATGCTAACTGAACTTGTGAATGTATTAGTAGCTTTACTGCCTACTCTCTTACCTCCACTTTTAGAAGGGGCTATTGCACTTCTAACAGGTATTATTGATGCCATAGTAGGCAATATTGAACCTTTAATTGAAATGGTGGTTTATTTGGTAACTACAGTAGCAGAATTTATTATTGAGAACTTACCTCTACTTATTGAGGCAGCTATACAAATAGTTGTAGCCCTTGCTCTAGGAATTGCAGATGCCTTGCCAGAATTAATTCCATCAATTGTTGAGGCTATAATTTTAATAGTTGATACCTTATTAAATAATATGGATCAGATACTTAACGCAGCTTTGCAAATAATCATGGGACTGGCTAAGGGATTAGTTGATGCTCTGCCAAGGTTAATAGAAGCACTACCAAAGATAATTAGTGGGATAATTAATTTTATTACTAACAATCTTCCTCTTATTATTGATATGGGAATTAAGATTATACTTCAGCTTGCCGTTGGATTAATTAAAGCAATACCACAGCTTGTAGCAGCAATCCCTCAAATAATAACTGCTATTATTACAGGCATTGGAAAAGCAGCAATTTCAATAGTTCAAGTAGGTAAAAATATTGTAACTGGTTTATGGAATGGTATCTCTTCAATGGTATCTTGGATTAAGGATAAAATTAGTGGTTTCGTAGGTGGAATTGTAAGTGGTGTTAAAGGAGTTCTTGGTATTAAATCACCTTCTACTGTCTTTGCAGGTATTGGTGATAATATGGCCATTGGTCTTGGTGAAGGTTTTGATAGGGCAATGAATAAGGTTTCAGGAGATATTCAAGATGCCATCCCTACAGATTTTGATATAAATTCCAGAGTTAATGTAAATGGAACTGGTGGACTTGCTCCATCCATGAATACGGGACCACTTGTTACAGTTCAGCAAATGATTGTAAGAAGTGAAGATGATATTAGAAAGGTTTCACAAGAATTATATAATTTAATGCAAACAGGCTCTAGAGCTCAAGGAAGATTTATCACAGTATAAGGAGGTTGATGTATGGGCTTTATGTATAATGGTATTCATTCTAAAAACATGAAACTAAAAGCGAGACTTACAAGCTGGCAAGCATCTCCTCCCCTTAGAAATTCCTATGAGATTGTTCCTGGTAAAGTAGGTGTTGCTGATTTTGGATGTGATAGCTCTGAAAGGTATATTAAAGTTAATTGCAATATTTATCCTCAAAGAACTTTTGAAAACCTAGTAAAAGTACTAGATGATATATCTGCATGGCTAAATCCTTTGGAAGGGCTAAAACAATTAGTTCTAGATGATGTGCCTGACAGATTCTTTTTAGCAAGATTAAATACAGAAATAGATTGTGAAAGAATATTAAGTAGTGCAGGCTCCTTTGAATTAACATTTATTTGCCCAGACCCTAATGGCTATGCAATTACAGATGAGCAATTTATTTTTTCTACAACAGGCTCTCATGAATTAGTGCGAAATATAGGGAATATTAATTCTTACCCCATCTATCAGCTAAAAGGAAATATTGATAGTTCATCATCTTCTTTTGTGACAATCACTACTAATGGTGAAGAATTAAAGCTTATAGGAAGACTAACTTTTAATGAAATTTTAGTCATAGATAGTTTATTGCTGACTGCAAAAGTTACTGATTTAAACGGCAATACACTAAGAAATGGATTGCCTATTTTAGATGAACTTAATTTCCCTATTCTAAATAAAGGAAGTAATGAAGTTATAATAAACACCAATAATGCAACTTTTTCAGAATTAAACATTTTAGCAAATAGCTGTTGGAGGTGATGACTTTGGCTATAAAATCAGTATTGACTTCACAAGTAGACTTTACAGGAGAATTTCCTGTTAGTAATAAAACTGTGGCTCTTTGGAGATTCAACGAAACTGCACCAGATAGTAATAATATGATTGCAGATGCCTCTGGATTTAACAGAGACTTTTATGTATCAGCTTGGTCAGGAACATCTGCATCTTTTCCTGCAAGTAGACTAGGCAGGTTTTTTAGGCAAAACATCATTAATCCAACAAGTGAAAAAACTCATTTAATAGCTACCAATGATGGTGGCTTTTTTACTGATTTAGGAGAAAAAATAGTTGTAGGTGGTTGGATAAACCCTACCACTTATTCCATTGGTCAGACCTTTATCCCCATTTTTAATACTAGACAGGGGCCTGGTCAGCCAATATTTTATATATCTTTATATCAAGGGCGACCACGACTAATGCTATATAATGCTTCGGGAACACTGATTTATGATCAATCAGAAACACCTCCCATCACTCTAAAGAACAACGGTTGGTACTTCTTTGCTTCCATTATCGAAGTAAATAATAAACAAGTACAAAACTTACTTTGTGATCGTAGTGATGGTGCTTTTTGGCAATCTCCAATTAGGAGCTTTACTGGTGAATTAAATAAATCATGCACCGCAGATATTGTAATGGGGATGCATGCAAATACTTATTATTACGCTGGTGGTTTTGATGATTGGTTTTATGAAAAAGATTCTGATTTAAATATGGATGATCTTATTTTTTATTTTAAATCTTCACTGCTTGCTAATGGTGGAGATAGTTCCTCAGATGTAGATGCTATCAAAGAACCAGGAGCTGTTTTATTAAAAGAAACTGATGGCTCTTATCCTTCAAGTGGAATTTTATATACAACAGCGGCTCTTTGTAATCTTTCTGGAACTGGCAGGGTTTCTGTAACAAGTGAATATACTGCAGGAATAACTTCTATAAGTTTAGTTGAAACTTCTACTTCAGATGATTTGGATAGCTGGACTGCATGGCAGACCATTGGTTCAAGTGGTGAGTTGCAATCACCAAATAAAGCTTTTATTCGTTACAGAATCACATTAACAACACAGGATTCAAGTAAGACTCCTAAACTTTTAGAAATACAGCTTCATGATATCCCAAGACCACCTTATGAAAAATTAGGTTTTGCAAGGCCAGTAGTATTAAATTCTGATGGAGCATGGGAATCGGTACTTGATAATGCTTTTGATATTTTAGTTACAAGTGAAGTAAACGGTGCTGATATTTTAGAATTTAAACTTCCCTTCCATGACCCTAAAAGGGAAACATTAGATAATGAAAAGCAAGTTCAAATTGTAAATGATGTCTATCGTATAAGGACTATAAAAGATGAAAAGAGTTCTGATGGCAAAGTAGTAACTATTGTTTATGCAGAAGCCGCCTTTTATGATTTATCATTTAGTACAGAAAAAGAAGCAAGAGATTTTATTGCTGAAACTCCTGATGCTCCTATGAATTATGCCTTACTTGGAACAGGCTGGTCAGTAGGAAATGTCACGGTAACTACAAAGAGAACTTGGCAATCTACAGAAAAGAATGCTTTGTCTATCCTTAGGGCTACTCAAAATATTCATGGTGGCGATTTAATTTTTGATAGTGCTAATCGCCTTGTCCACCTTTTGACCTTTGGTGGGACTGATAGTGGAGCACTATTTTCATATAAAAAGAATATGAAAAGTATAGAGCGAGTCGTAGATACAAGAAGCCTTATTACCAGGCTTTATGTTTATGGTAAAGACGGGATGACTTTTGCATCGATTAATGGAAATAAGGAGTATGTAGAAGACTTTTCTTATTCATCTGAAGTAAGGGTAGGAACGCTTGATGCCTCCTCCTTTACTAATCCCTATCAGATGCTTGAGTTTGCCAATATGCGTCTAGGTCAGTATGCTAAGCCTAGAATTTCCTATGTCCTATCAGCTATGGACTTATCCGTTCTAACTGGATATGAACATGAAACTTGGAAACTAGGAGATATTGTAACTGTTCATGATAAAGAATTAAATCTATTAGTAAAAACAAGAGTTGTTCGTAGGCAATATAATTTACAAGAACCATGGAAGACGGTGCTGGAGTTATCAACAAAACTAAGAGAACTAGGTGATTCCTCAGCCCAATGGGATAAAGCAGCAGATATTCTTTCCTCCACTGATGTTCTTGATAGACAAGAAGTGAAAGATTTAGTTCCATTTAACCACCTAAGAAACTCAAGAGCTGATGATGGTATGACCTACTGGCTTAATTCTGGGTTTACTGTTGATCCTAATAATGGAGTGTCGGGAGATGCTTCATTTATGGCTGAGGGAGTTCTAGGTATGACAAAGAGTTTATCTCAGACTGTTTATCCTGCAAATAGAAGAAGTTATACAATATCTGCTCAAATAGCATCAGAGAATCTTCAAAAAGGTACGAATGGTCAAGTAGGAATTGAAGTCCTTATTGAATATGAAGATGGAACAACTGAAACTAGACTTATTGAACTATTTTAGGAAGGAGCATTGTAATGGTGTTTTTTAATCAAACAGCCCATAATATTTCATCTAGTAAAAGAATTAAATCTCTGACTATCCGATTATTTGTTTCTGATTGTACTGGGGCTGTTTATTTTACGGATCTATTTTTGCAAGGCGGCTCCATTGCTACTGGTTGGGCTGGTCACGTTTCAGAAATCAAATGGACACTTGACGGGTAGGTGAAGAAATGGCAGCTATTTTTACAAGGTTTTCTGAGACTATTAATTTAAAAGAAAATAAAAAGATATTCAGTATAGCTGTAAAACCCTTTATTACTGATTGCACAGGAAAGGTATACTTTACAGATATTCAAGTCCAAGAAGGTGATAAATTAACAGGCTATACTCCTAATACAGAAACAATGCTTAAAAAATATCGTGTAGATGACACCATTGTTCCTGTTAGATTTTATAACGGTATTGTGAGAAGTAAAGAAACAGTTGTCCTTTTAAATTTAGGCAGTACATCAGCAGGTCTTGATTGTCATATATACCCTATTCAAAACATGGCTAGTGGTAGTATTGAATTATCTCAAGGTGCTGGTGCTCACAGATTAAAGCTTAAATCCTCTGTGAATAAAGATGATGAGATTTCAATAAAAGCATCAACACGAGAGTGTCTTAAAAATGGTAGCCCTACTGAGAAAGAGGGCTTTTTTCAATATACAGCAGCAGGAGATAGTAAGCATATAGTAACGCTTGAGGATGGTAAATCTGTAAGGCTTTTATTTGAGTTTCAAGAAATGCAAGAAGGAAGTGAACGCCTATGAATTATCTTCAAGGTAAAAAGTGCATGGTTTGGTCTTTCATGGGCAATGCCCGTATGTATGAGGCACTAAGAGATTATGGTGACCGTTTAGATACAGTAGGCATTTTCACTTTTGAAGTAGATATTACAGGAACAATAACTGAAACAGGAACAAGTATTTCAAGTATGCTACCTTATATTAATAGATGGCCACATATTAAATGGCTCTTAACTATTATGAATCACGGTACAGCATCAATTTTTACAGCCCTTAGAAATAATACTAATGGAGCAAAAGACAAGTTTTTAACTGAGATTATACGTATAATGAATAAATACCCTTGGTGTGACGGAGTTGATATTGATTTAGAACGTGGCGGCGGATATGAAAACAAAGATGCTGCCAATATTCTATTTCGTGATATTTATAATACTGTTAAAGCTTATAATTCATCAAAACTAGTTAATATTTGCTTACCAGGAATGACAAGTGTTCAAGGTTCTGTTGGTGGCGAGAACTGGTGTGTTTATGAGGACTTAGATCCGTATTGTGATACTGCAGCCATTATGAGTTATGGTATGGCATGGGCAGGTTCTGCTCCTGGCCCCGTATCCCCTAGGGACTGGCTAGAAGGCATATATAATTATGCATCTAAGGTTATGACACCAGAAAAGATATTTTTAGGGCTACCTGCATATGGTTGGAACTGGCGAATTCATGATTCACCTGCAAATTTAGGTAATGTTTATCGTGGAATTTCTAATACCTATTATGCTGCACAGCTTTGGATGACTGGTGGGTATAATTTTACAGACGATGGTCCACCACAACCTATGATTCCAATTATCGCTTATTGGGATGATTATGATAAAGTGCCATGGGCTTTACCCCATGTATACGATTATATGGAAGGGCCAGATGCAACAAGTAGAACATATCCCCTCCTTGGAGAAAGTTATAACCGACGTAGATATTTAACTGCTTATAGTAAAGAGCAAGAAGTAGAATTTGGTACAGTCTATATTGACCGTGATGGTGGGAGTCCTGATACCAATTCAGAGGGAGTTATTTTATCTTCTAGCTCAGCAACCCTTGGTGAAGATGGTGAGGCTGAATATGAATTTAATATTGCTAACTCTGGAACATATGATGTGGCTGTTCGCATCTTATTTCCCTTTTGGGATAAGAATAGCATCAATATATCCCTTGATGGGTTAAGTAAAAACTTTACTGAAAATAGATTGTGGTGGCCATATTGGCGAACTACCTGTTGGCTCTCTTTATCATCTAGTGTCTTTCTTTCAGCTGGTACGCATACTGTGAGCATAACTACTGGGGTTCCTGGAGTACTGTTTTATGGATTTCGTGTCTGCTCTAATTTTAAAGAACAGCCCTTCGCTGGTGAGGCTGAGTTTACCTTATCACCTAGAAAGTTTAAGGACGTTAATGGTGTAATGGCTGAGCCAGATAGGGGCTTTAAATTAACAACGGAGGTTCTAAGAAGAAAACCAGATTCAGCACTTGTTTGGTATGAAGATTTTAGAGACCCTAATCCACTCCTCCCTAGCTATTGGAAAACATTAAGTGGTGAGTGGAATGTATGGAAAAACCCTAATGATACTTCAAATAGGCCTTATTCTCAGCTTGACGGTTATGGACAACTTGCATGGAATTACACTAACTTCTCTGATATCCACCTAAGAGCTAGAATAGCTTTTACTGAAGAATCTAGTGGCAAGGCAGGGATTTTTTGTGGTGATGTTTTCTGCTGCTTAAATTATGATATTCAGCGAATCGAGCTATATAAAGGATCATCACTACTTGCTAGTTATAATACGGAAATAGCAAAAACGCCAACATCAGAACTTCGCTCTAGCCCAAGGATGTATACCATCGAAATGAGGATACGAGGTAATAGAGTTAGAGTTTATTCAGGAGCAAGTAATATCCTTCGTTTCACAGCAAATCTTAGTGGTTTTATTGGAGGTTATGCTGGAGTTCGCTCTGATGGTCGAATTCTTTCTGAACTATTAAGAATGGGCGATTCATGGACTTATGAGCCATATGAAAGATTTGATGTGGTATTTCCAGATGGGAGTAAAACTGAGTATGGAAGACTTAATAGAACTGGTGTAACTTGGGATAACGAGTTTCAAGTTTTTACTGTTAATAACGATGTAGAAGAATCTGCCACGAGAAGTGAAGATATTTCTATGGACTACGACTTCTTCCATTCAGATCTTTTACCTCTTAGCTGTGGAAATGATTATACAGTAAAGGTTATTCCAAAGGATATCAATATTTGGTTATCAAGACTTTTCCTTGGTGATGCTGATGGCTTTTCTATTCTCTATTATCAAGATGTAGATAGTCTTGTTCACTGGTCAAACGAAGCGGCTTATAGGTGGAAACTTAGAGGAATTGCCATCTGGTCTTTAGGTCAAGAGGATATGAGGATTTGGGAGGCACTCCCTAAACAAATATAACAATAAATATATATTTAGGAGTATTTGCAAGTTCTTCAGATGCTCCTTTTTTATGTGCAAAATTATTTTTAGGAGGTCGTATGTATGAAGGAAATTTGGAACTGGGTACAAGTTGCTCTCACAGCCCTCGGTGGCTTTTTAGGCTGGTTTCTCGGAGGTTTTGATGGGTTTTTATATGCTTTAGTTGCTTTGATGGTGGCTGATTATATCACTGGGGTTATGTGTGCCATTGTAGATAAAGCTCTATCTAGCGAAGTTGGATTTAGAGGGATATTTAAAAAGGTGCTCATCTTTGTTTTAGTTGGGATTGGCCATATCATCGATACAAACCTTATAGGGGACGGAAATGTGCTTAGGACTGCTATTATCTTTTTCTACTGCTCTAATGAGGGAGTTTCCATGCTTGAAAATGCGTCAAGACTTGGACTTCCAATACCAGAGAAATTAAAGGATGTCTTAGCTCAGCTACACAATAAAGGGGGAAACAATTAATGAATTTAAGAAAACTTATTTTTACTAATAACGCTTGTTATAAGGCTGGAAGAAAGATTAAACCTAAAGGGATTATGGTTCATTCTACTGGTGCAAATAATCCAAACCTTAGAAGGTATGTGGGTCCAGATGATGGGCTACTTGGTAAAAATCAATATAACAATCACTGGAATCAAGGTAGACCAGATGGTAGGCAAGTCTGCGTTCATGCTTTTATTGGGAAACTTAAAGATGGGTCTATCGCCACTTATCAAACCCTGCCTTGGGACCATAGGGGGTGGCATGCAGGTGGTGATGCTAACAATACTCATATAGGTTTTGAAATCTGTGAAGATAATCATACTGATGCTACCTATTTTAATAAGGTTTATAAAGAAGCTGTCGAACTATGTGTGCACCTTTGCAAGCTCTATAATCTTTCTGAAAAAGATATCATTGGACACTATGAAGGACATCAAAAAGGAATAGCCAGTAACCACAGCGACCCTAGAAATTGGTTTCCAAAGCACGGTAAAAGTATGGATACTTTTAGGACAGATGTTAAAGCAACATTACGTTGCAAAAATGATTCAAAAAAGACACCTGCATCTCCCCCATCATCCTCCCCTACTAAACTATATAGAGTTCAAGTAGGAGCATATGCTGTTAAAGCTAATGCTGATGCTATGTTGAAAAAGGTTAAGGCTGCAGGTTTTACTGATGCCTTTATAAAAACTGAATAATTAAATTTTTACTACGGACTTTCCCCCTCACTGTCCTTTAGATAGTGAGGGGTTTTTCTTTTGCCTCTCAGAGGGAGGTAAATCCATGAATGAATTACAAAAAGAAAAGATTATAGAATTTAGACAACTAGGACTCAGTTATTCAAAAATTGCTGATGCTCTTGGCATCTCAATAAATACAATTAAGTCTTTTTGTAGAAGAAACAATCTAGGCGGTTACGTTGGAAAAGGGAATAAAAAGATTGACCTTACCTTTTGCAAAAACTGTGGGAAAGAACTGAAACAAGTTCTAGGTAAGAAACCTTTGAAATTCTGTAGTGATATATGCCGTGTTAAGTGGTGGAATGCCCACCCTGAGATGGTAAATAAGAAAGCCATTTATTCTTTCTCCTGTGCAAATTGTGGTAAGCCCTTCACTGCCTACGGTAATTCTAAAAGAAAGTATTGCTGCCATTCCTGTTATATCAGCCACCGTTTTGGAGGTGATATGCATGAGTGAGGAAATGTTTCAAACAGAAAAAGATTATGGAATCACTATGGCTATTGCCAAATCTATGCTTGAAAAAGGACTAATCACAGTTTGTGAATATGACCAATTTAAAGATGAAATGCTTAAAAAATATCAACCTAAATTAGCTCCTTTAATTGCTATATTACCTTGACTTAACTGGCTTTGTAAGTGATGTATAGTAAGGAAAGGAAGTGATTAAATGAAGAAAGTTAGGAAGATAGAGCCTTCTCTACCTATCCTACCAAAAAGAAAAAAGGTAGCTGCCTATGCTAGGGTCTCAGAAGAAAAAGGTCGTACCTTCCATTCTATGTCTGCTCAGATAAGTCATTACAGTTCCTTCATCCAAAAAAACAAGGAATGGATATATGCAGGTGTTTATGCAGATGAAGGTATTACTGGAACAACAGACAATCGTACTGAGTTTCAAAGAATGATTGAGGACTGTGAAAAAGGTAAAATAGATATCATTCTAACTAAATCAATTTCAAGGTTTGCCCGTAACACTATAGATTTACTGGAAACAGTAAGATATCTAAAAGAGCTTGGAATTGAGGTTCGCTTTGAAAGTGAGAATATTAATTCCCTAAGTGATGATGGAGAACTAATGCTTACCCTTCTCGCCTCCTTTGCTCAAGAAGAAAGCCGCTCCATCAGTGAGAATGTCAAATGGGGTATTCGTAAAGGCTTTCAAAAAGGCATAGTTAATTCTTTCTGCATCTATGGATACAGGTGGGATGGTGAAAAATTTAATGTTGTACCAGAAGAGGCTGAGGTAATAAAACTTATCTTTAATAATTTCCTCAAGGGCCTCTCTGCTGAGCAGACAGAGAAACAACTTAAGGAAATGGGCATCAAATCCTATACAGGAGGCCACTTTTCTAACACCTCTATTAGAGCCATTCTAAGGCAGGAAAAATATACTGGTGATTCCCTCCTTCAGAAAACCTATATAGAGGATCATATTACCCAGAAATCAGTTATTAATAAGGGTGAGCTCCCCATGTATTATGCTGAAGATACCCACCCTCCTATTATTGAGAAAGAAGTCTTTGATAAGGTACAAGCTGAAATTGCAAGAAGAAGGAAGCTTGGGGTATTTGCAAATAAGGCTATAAAGACTAGCTGCTTTACCAGCAAGATAAAATGTGATATTTGTGGTAAGAGTTATAGGCGAAGCGGTAAAAGACAAAGAAAGGATGCCAAAGAGGTCTACTATATCTGGACTTGTAGGACAAAAAGTGAAAAAGGCATCTCCTACTGCCACCCTAAAGATGTGCCTGAGAAAATGCTTCATAAATATATTGCCATTGCACTTGGCCTGGAAGAGTTTGATGAAGAAGTATTCGCTGAAGATGTAGAAAAAGTTGTAGTCAAAGGTCAAGATGAACTAATCATTCATTTCTACGATGGTCAAATCCTAACTCAAAAATGGCAATCATCAGCAAGAACTGAATGCTGGACACCAGAAGCTAGAAAGGAAAAGTCCGCCTACATGAAAAAGAACCCACGTAGCTCTGGAACTATTACCTGCTTTACTAGTAAAATTAGCTGTAGCAAATGTGGCCAGAATTTAAGAAGAAACACCAGCACCCGTGTTAGTGGGGAAAAGGCTCGTCACTGGAGATGCCCACCCTATAATGGCTGTGGACATAAGGGGTTAGAAGAAAATCTTCTAAAAAGTATATCTGCCGATGTCCTTAATATAGAAGAGTTCGATGAAACTGAATTCAAAGATAAGATTGACCGTATTACAGTAGTTTCTAACGATGAGTTAATTTTCCACCTCAACGATGGTAGTCAAACTACTAGACCATGGCAAGCTAAAGTTCAACAGCCAGCTTGGTCTGAAGAACGTAAAAAACAACAGAGCAAAAAGATGGTAAAGGTATGGAGGGATAAGCATGAGCAGAATAAAAACAAATAGAAATGTAACAACCATACCTGCTACTATTAGCAGATTTACCTCCGCCCCCATTAATGAGCAAAGGAAACGCAGAACAGCTGCCTATGCTCGTGTTTCAACAGACAATGAGGATCAAGCTACAAGTTACGAGGCACAAATTGACTACTACACCAACTACATCAAAAATAGAGATGATTGGGAATTTGTAGATATCTATACTGACGATGGTATTTCAGCAACTAATACAAAGCATCGTGAAGGTTTTAGAAGAATGATAGCTGATGCCCTTGATGGTAAAATAGATTTAATAGTTACTAAATCAGTTAGTAGGTTTGCTAGAAATACAGTTGATAGCTTGACTACAGTAAGGCAGCTTAAAGAAAAAGGAATAGAAATTTACTTTGAGAAAGAAAATATCTGGACCCTCGATTCCAAGGGTGAGTTGCTAATAACTATTATGTCTTCCCTGGCCCAAGAAGAAAGCCGTAGCATCTCAGAGAATGTTACCTGGGGACAAAGAAAGCGATTCGCCGATGGCAAGGTCACAGTTCCCTTTAGAAGGTTCTTAGGCTACGACAGGGGTGAAGATGGTAACCTAGTATTAAATAAAGAAGAAGCTCCCATTATTAAAAGAATATACGGAATGTTCCTTCAAGGGATGACCCCTTATGGCATTGCAAAACAATTAACTAAAGATGGCATCCTCACTCCAGCTAAAAAGAAAAACTGGAGTGCTGGCACAGTTAGGAGCATACTAACTAATGAAAAATATAAAGGCGATGCCCTTCTACAAAAAAGCTATACTGTCGACTTTCTAACTAAGAAAAAGAAAGTAAATGAGGGAGAAATTCCTCAATATTATGTAGAAAATAATCACGAAGCTATTATTGACCCTGCGGTATTTGACATGGTGCAACGAGAACTTGAAGCCAGACAAGCAGGCAAGAATAGACATAGTGGAACACATATATTTGCAGGAAAGATTAAATGTGGCGAATGTGGAAGCTGGTACGGTTCAAAAGTATGGCACTCAAATAGCAAATACCGCCGTACCGTTTGGCAATGCAACCATAAATTTAACAACGATGAAAAGTGTAAAACTCCTCATCTCAATGAAGATATCATCAAAGAGATTTTTATAAAAGCTGCCAATAAGCTTCTTGAGGATAAGGATGAAATAATTTCTAACTTTGAAATATTAAAAACTACAGCATTTAATACTAAGGATTTAGAAAGCAAGAAAAACGAGCTACAAAGTGAACTCGAAATTGTGGCTAATTTAATCCAAGATGTTATTAATGAAAATGCTCATACAGCCCTAGACCAGGATGAATATCAAAGAAGATATAATGGCCTTGTGGAAAGATTTGATACCACCAAGTCTGACCTTGAAGCTACAACAGGCCAGATTAAAGACAAGATTACCAGGCATAAAAACTTAGAAATATTCCTAGATGAGTTGCAAAAACAAGATGGATTGATTTCAGAATTTGACCCTCTTCTGTGGAATAGCCTAGTTGATTATGTGACGGTTTATGAGAAAGATAAAATTCAAGTCACATTTAAAAATAGTTTTATTATCTAATTTTCCTAAAAAGAAAGACTCGTTATAACTAAAGTCTTTCTTTTTAAACTATCTTTTTGCTTTCCTTAACTCACTACCATCAATATTTTTAATATCACCTATTATTTTTTCCCCATCAAAGTGATACCAACCTAAATAATCAGCCCATTTTTTTGTATTATGCATCATACCGCTTGAAAGATATTTCTCTACTTTTACCCTCCAATGTATTTTAAAGTTATTCTCACTTAGCCACTTACACAAAATATCCTTTCTGATTAATAATTGATGATTTGCTTCATTATCAACACTAGGATTTAGACAAACTAGCTCATCTCCTACATAATAATAACCTGGTCTAGGGGAACCTTCTAATCCCATACCTTCGATAATAAATTTGGTTGGTATATCAAATGCTATAGAATCTTCCTTTGAATGGTCCGTTTCTTTCTCCCAGATATAACGCTGTGTAGTCTGCTTTATTTTAATAGTTGTCCCAGTATTAGTTTCTACTTCCTCCCAATCATCAATTCCGTATATACCACAGTTTTCCTTAAAAGGTTTAGACCAATAGTACTCTCCTATATAGACATCGTACCAACTTAGTTCACTCGTTTTTTCAGCTTCAAAATCATACTCATTGTTGTCTTCTGTAATATATGAAAATATATATGCTCTCATCGTTTTTTTATCTGTTTCTTTGTCTTCTATATAATCAGCTGGATACTCGTTCCAATGCGGATAAAAGCATAATGT
>JBFNEZ010000042.1:0-22512 GCA_040797825.1 Thermotaleaceae bacterium
AAAAATACTGTTTTTTTCATTTTTTACTACCCCCCGTAGTTTTGTTTTAAGTCAGGATGGTTTCGAACTGACTTTTATCATAGTAGCAGTTTATTCTGAGTTTGTCAATTTTATTATCCCAAAGGTGGATCCCACATCAAAAGGGCAGACACACAGGTCTGCCCCTACCATCCATCTACTCTTTTTCTCCTTTGTTCTCAGGTGTGCTGCTGGTTGCCCCAGCAGTATTGATTTGATTTTCTGTGCCAGCGATTTCTCCGGATTTCAACCCTTCCGTATAGAGCTGAAGCTCTTGGATATCTTCTACGGCTCCTGGATCTACCAATCTTTTGGCTTCTTCTGCTTTTCTAATCTTCATATGCTTCTCACCTCAGTACTAGGATTTGATCCATCCTTCAAGAGTATACAAAGCTTAGTAAAAAACAAAAAGGATAGGTCACAAAAGTATCCTATCCTCCTAAATCCTATTGTACTAATGACTGCATATCCATAACGTCTTCTGGTTTGATTTCCGGGAAGCTTACTTCTCCATTAAAGTCATAATACTCAAAGCTTCCAGTGCTGTGGGTATGACTTTTTATTTCTCCCATGTTCATATCCATCATTTGTATAACCTTCATGTCACCAAAAACCTTTGTTTCTTTATCAACATAGATGATATAGTCTATCTGCAAATCCATTTGGTTGATTATCTCCATCAATTGTTGTTTTGCCATCTCCTGCTCAGCTTGAGAAGGCGTTTCTCCATTTTGCTCTGCCAATGCAATGAAATAATCCATCAGTTTGTCAAACACCTCTTGAAATATTTTCTTAAAGCTGTCACTGTCAAAAGCTGATTGGATGGTATAATAATATTTTCCGTCTTTTACTACATCAGGACCATAGGTAGCGAACATCCCCAGCATTTCCATTTGTTCCTTACTCATTACAGCATTTCCTAAGTTTTGGTTTTGCCCTGTTAGTTTTTGTATCTCTTGCAGGATAGGATTGAAATCCATAGTCATCCACTTTTCTTCTCCCGGCACGCGGATGTACATTTGGTTTTCATCCATATAAACTTCAGAATCTGTTTGAGCTCCCTCTATTTCCATATCTTTTATTTCAGCTGTACTCTTCACATAAACCTTTAGGGGTTTTTGGAATACACCTTCTTGGGTCATAGTCATTTTAACACTTTGCTCACCTTGCTCAGGAATAGATACCTTTGTTTCTAAATCCATGGCCCCACGGTATTTATAGGTATCAAATTCTTCAAATTTTTCACTAGCTGTTTGAAGCATCTCTGCTGCAGTTAATCCTTCACGGAGCAGATAGGTTTCATAATAAGATTGAGCTTTTTTAAGAAGAGCTTCTGTATCTTCCTTCGTTAAGAGTGCTTTCGGATCTATGCTGCTGTCCACAAAATCTTTTGATAGGGCATAGGCCACATAAGGTTTTGCCCAAGCAGATACGCTATCCTGATTAGCAGCAGCTAACAAGGTCTTAATTTTTTCTTCGCTGAGTTTCTTCACCATCATCTCTTCACCCATTGCCTTTAGCAACACGGTAATGGCTTGTTCCTTTGTGATAGTTTCCTCTGGCTTAAAATGAGTACCGTATCCTGAAATGATTTTATTCTGATAGGCAGTTTCTACATAAGGGATATCTTGAGGACTTTGTACATCTTCAAAGGAACCTTTTGTAACTTCAAGAACTTTAATATGTAAGGTCTCTAGTACCGCTTTGGTAAAGTCTAGTCTGTTGACAGAACTTCCTGCCTCCTGTGCCATAGCCATTGATGTCATGGATATCATGAATATCAATGCTAACAGCAAAATGCTGCTTCTTTTTTTCATAGTTTCTCCTCCAGAATTTTTTATTTTTACTTTGTATACATACCATTATATAACAATCTACTGTTTTAGGAAAGGAAATCGGGGTAGAAATTACCTTAAATTGTTCTTAAAAATTCCACAATAGACTATATCAATTTTTTCCTTCAACATGTCAATATTTTGATGTTTATGTAAATATATGTCGTATGCTATAATATAATTAAGAATAACTATAATTATTTGATTTTTCAGTATTCAATATAAGGAGGAGTCCCCATGAAAAAGGAAAACGAATTCCTTGACGGTGAAAAGGTAGACTTGAAAGAAATTATCGATGTAGAGTTTCTTCAACAATTCCAGGACAATTTCGCCAAAAGTGTAGGCGTAGCCAGTATTACCGTAGATTTGGATGGGAATCCAGTTACGGAACCCAGCAGCTTTACCCGTTTCTGTATTGATTATACCCGCGGTACGAAAAAAGGATTGGAGCGCTGTGCAAAGTGCGATCGAGATGCAGGTGAAGTCTCTGCCCGAACTGGAAAACCTTATGTTTATGAATGTCACGCAGGTCTTGTAGACTTTGGTGCCCCCATTATGCTTCAAGGAAAACAGATTGGCTCCATACTGGGTGGACAAGTATTGACAGAAGCTCCTGATGAAGATAAGTTCAGACGAATTGCAGAAGAAATCGGCATTGATCCCGATGCTTACATAGAAGCTCTCAGAGAAATAACACCTATCGACCGTGAGAAAGTAGAAGCTGCTGCCAATCTCCTTTATTCTGTAGCCAACAACCTGTCCCATACCTGGTATCAACGTCATCGTTTAAAGGATGTCTCCAATGTGCTTCACAGCAGCCTGGAGCAAATATCAGCTACCATGCAGGAAATGGCCGCTTCTTTTGTAGAAGTAAGCAACAATCAGGTAGAGTTGAATCAAGAAATTCAGAATGTAAATGTAATGTCTGATCAAATCAACGAAGTCATTGAGTTTATTAAGGAAATTGCCGATGAAACTAGATTATTGGGCCTAAATGCTTCCATCGAGGCTGCAAAGGCAGGAACTGCTGGTCTTGGCTTTGGTGTTGTAGCCGAGGAAATAAGAAAGCTCTCCACAGATTCAAAGCAGACAGTTATTAAAATACGGGAGTTTACCAAACGGATTCAAGAGTCCGTTTCGAAAACCGCTTCTATGGGGAGTTCTACCATGCTAAACACAGAGCAGCAGGCTTCTGCGGTAGAGCAGGTAACTGCCAGTGTGGAAGAAATCACAGCTCTTTCTGAAACCCTAAAGGCATTAGCAGACGAACATTAATAGTAAAGTCTTCATAACTGCCCAACAGGAAATATAGAATAGGAGAGATATATATGATGGAGACACGTTATGTACTCTTCCATATCGGCGAGCAGGAATACTGCGTTGATATCGATTATGTGGAAGGCATCAATAAAATAAAGGATTTTAAAATCTTAAAGGTTCCAAATACCCAGGGCTTTGTAGAAGGAATTATTAATCTTAGAGGCAGCGTTATTCCTTTATATAATCTTCGAAAAAAGTTTCAATTTGAAGATACTCATTTTTCTAAGGATAGTGAAATCCTTATTGTCACCACCAAGGGCATGAAGGTGGGTTTCATTGTGGATATCGTGTTAGATATTATCAAACTCAATGATAAGGACATCGATCTATCTACCAATCTATTCACTCAAGTTAGCAGTGAATTTATTTATGGCATCGGAAAAGCTGATGATAGAATGTTAATCATATTAGATGTCGCCCATATTCTATCTAAGGAAGAACGAGAACAAATTGCTCCTATTAGTCAAAAAGAATCCTCTACTGAACAAAACTCCTTCACGGCTTAAAGAATTAATTGAATTAAATCTTGTCATTTGGCTCATACTTATGGTAATATAGGATAAAATAGTTCCATCGACAAAAACAGTGAAGGAGTTTAGTAGGCTTCATGGTTACAATTCAGAGAGCAGATCGGCTGGTGAAAGGTTTGCAGTACATGAAAGTACGAAATACATCTCCGGAGTTTCGAAGATAAGCTTCGACGGACATCATCCGTTACCATGATTTAAGGCATTTTCTAATGCGAATTAAGGTGGTACCACGGGTCTGCTCGTCCTTAAACAAGGATGAGCAGGCTTTTTCTATTTTATTTGATTCAGCAAGGAGGTTTTTTATAATGACAAATGTTTTCGATGTTTTAAAAGAACGTGGTTTTATCCAGCAAGTTACCCATGAAGAAGAGCTCCGTGAGCTCCTTGGCAAGGAATCCCTTACTTTCTATATAGGTTATGATCCTACTGCCGACAGTCTTCACGTGGGTCACTTTTTACAGGTAATCGCCATGGCCCATATGCAGCGGGCAGGGCACCGTCCTATTTTTCTCATCGGCGGCGGTACTGCAATGGTAGGTGATCCCTCGGGCAGAACGGATATGCGAAAAATGCTAACGCCAGAGGACATTCAACACAATGGGGAACGCTTTATAAACCAATGTCACAACTTTTTAGATTTTTCTGAGGGAAAAGCTATTTTAGCCAACAATGCAGATTGGCTGATGAATCTAGAGTATGTTCCTTTCCTTAGGGAGATCGGAAAGCACTTCTCTGTCAACAGGATGTTAGCGGCAGAATGTTTTAAAAGCAGGATGGAGCAAGGGCTATCTTTCCTAGAGTTTAACTACATGCTGATGCAGTCCTATGACTTTTTGGAACTCTACAAACGATATGGCTGCAAGCTCCAATTGGGTGGGGATGATCAATGGTCCAACATTATTCATGGAGCGGATTTGATTCGTAGGGTTGAAGGGGTTCCTGCCTATGGTATGACCTTTACCCTTCTGACAACCAGTGAAGGAAAGAAAATGGGCAAAACTCAATCTGGTGCTGTTTGGTTAGATCCGAATAAAACTTCACCCTATGAGTTTTATCAATACTGGAGAAACGTAGACGATAGGGACGTGGAAAAATGTTTGGCCCTTCTGACCTTCATCCCAATGGATGAAGTAAGACGTTTGGGATCTTTAGAAGGATCAGAGATCAACAAAGCCAAAGAAGTTCTGGCTTTTGAAGTGACAAAGCTCGTCCATGGCGAAGAAGAGGCTGCAAAAGCAGAAGAAGCTACAAAAGCACTCTTTGGCAAGGGCGCCATGTCAGAAGCTGTCCCCTTTACAGAGGTTGCTAAGGATGCATTCACTGATGGCATGGACCTTTTGACCCTATTGTCAACAGCAGGCTTGATTCCTTCCCGCAGTGAAGGCCGCCGCTTGGTGCAACAGGGTGGTGTTGCCATCAATGATGTGAAAATAGAAGATGTCAATCACAAAGTAGATTTAGATGCTTTCACCGAAGGAACCCTCATGATTAAAAAGGGAAAAAAAGTATATCATCAGATTCGATTAGTTTAGAAGGATAAAAGCTGTCCAATATCTTGTGGACAGCTTTTATTATCATCCTCAGTTATCCCCATGATTGGATTTATGCTTGGGGGGTATGGGTATGACGGAACCCATAGGATGAGTTCCCTAGGGTTTAATATATTTTCATATATAAGCAAGTCCTTATATCCATTTGTACTTTAGCTGCCTAGTTTCTTTTGGAAGTCTTCTCCCAAGGCTTTTTCAAGATAGGGTTCTACTTGCCAAAAGGCTTTGAATGCCTTGTATTCTGCAGTGGCGGTCTTTGACTCCTTATTTGTCTTTACGGCACGGATCAGTAGATTTTTTGCCGTATGCTCCATATCGATAAATTCGAGGATCTGGGTATTGTAGCCCATGATCTCCAATATATTGGCCCGAATGCTGTCAGTTATCAGGGAGGAGAGGCGCTCTTTTATAATGCCATGCTTTTCCATTGTCTTCATAAGTGGATTATGGATTTGATCCAACAATTCATGCTGACAGCACGGAACGGACAAAATCACCTCTGCATCCCAGCCCATGGCCTTTACCAAGGCTGCATCGGTAGCTGTATCGCAGGCATGGAGACTCACCACCATGTGTACCTTTTCTCTTCCTGTAAACTGCTGAATATCTCCCGTAATAAATTTCAAGGCTTCATATCCCAAGTCACAAGCGATTTCATTACAGTGTCTTACCACGTCTTCTTTGAGATCTAGCCCTAAGATATTCACCTCCATGCTTAAAACCTCTCGGAGATAGTGATAAAGGGCAAAGGTAAGATAGGATTTTCCGCAGCCAAAATCAAGGATTTGTAAAACTTCTCCCTTATTCTCCAGATAGGGAATGATATCGGCTACCATTTCTAAGAAACGGTTAATCTGTCGAAACTTATCATATTTATTGGCCAGCACCTTTCCTTTTTCATTCATCACGCCCAATCGAATCATAAAAGAACAGGGTAGATTTTCTGGAATTAAGTATTTCTTCTTTCGGTTATGGGCTAACTCCTGAGGGGTTTTTGTAGGTGCTTTCTTTAAGATTGTAGCCTTTCCTTTTTTGCTAATCAATATTTGATAATCTTCTTCTTTTGTATAAAACTGGCCCTGACGGAAGAAATCCTTCATCAGCTCCTTCAGCTTTTCTATTGCCTCCTCTGGGTTAAGATTTTCGTGGATTACCTTTTTTTCTTGATAGTAGCTAAAATGGTAATTTCGTGCACCCTTTATCTCAATAGGCCGTACATTCACCTTATGGTAATCCATAAGCTCTTTATTCCGTACATTGCTGAGTACACTGCTTATCATAGATTCATCTTCTATAAGAGCTTCAATTAGCGCATATACTTTGTCCATAGCATTTGCCTTCCTTTCTTCCTGCGATTAGCCTTATTATATCAAAAAACTAGTACCCTTGGGATATAGTACTAGTTTTTGTTTCTAGTTCTTATTCTATGACCCTATATCTGTTTTAATTCCGATGCGGCCTCTCTATCTAGGATTACGACCACATCATTGTGAAGCTGCAAAACAGAGGCGGGTATCTCGGGAATAATTTTTCCTTCTAATGCTCTTTCAATCGCAGCAGCTTTTTCTTTTCCGCTGGCTAACAGTAAAATCTTCTTTGCCTGCATAATGGTTTTGATCCCCATACTAAGGGCTTGGGTAGGAACATCCTCAATATTATCAAAAAATCGAGCATTGGCTTGGATAGTATCTTCATCTAGCTGAACCAAGTGGGTAACCGCTTCAAACTTTACATCAGGCTCATTGAAACCTATATGTCCATTTCTCCCTATTCCCAAGATCTGCAGATCAATTCCTCCTTTTTCTTTAATCATGGCCTCATACCTTATACATTCAGCCTCTATATCGGGGGCTTTTCCATTGGGGATATGGGTATTTTTTCTTGAAATATTTATTTTATTAAAAAAATTGGTCATCATATAGGTATAGTAGCTTTGAGGATTTTCTCGCTCCAGTCCATAATATTCATCCAAATTGAAGGTGGTTATCTCCCCAAAATCCAAATCCTCTTTTTCATGCATGGCAACCAGTTCTTGATACATGCCCAAAGGGGTATCCCCTGTGGCCAAACCCAGTATGCTGTTCGGTTTAAGTCTAATTTGACTTGCTAAAATATAAGCTGCTTTTTTGCTGAGCTTCTGATAATCCTCTTCAACATAGATTTTCATCTTTCTTCACCCCAATTTCATTGTTGCTTTTTCTTAAGTTTTACTTTATTTTAAAAAGATTTCCATAAGTATGTCACTGGAAGGATCCTGTTGTTTCTGAATTTCTTTTACCTTTTCATCCATATTGGTTATTACAATAGGCGTTATGAGGGATTTTCCCTGTCCTTCTATATAAGCTCTGTCAAAGGCAATCAATTTATCCCCCTTTCGAACTCTATCGCCATTTTTTACATAACTGCTAAAGCCTTTCCCCTGTAAAAGCACCGTATCCAATCCAATATGGATAAGCACCTCTACCCCTTCTTCTGTCTCCAAAGCAATGGCATGATAAGTCTGGGCGATGTGTAAAATGTTGCCGTCACAGGGAGCTTTGATAATCTCTTCTCCATCAGGAATCAAGGTAAGGCCATCTCCTAACAGCTTCTGAGAAAAGGCCTCATCGGGAGTCTCAGAAATATCCATTACTCTTCCTGCTATGGGTTTGTATAGAACAATTTTCTTTTCTTTTTTCTTAAAAAGATTCAGCATTGTTTCTTCTCCTTATGGGAATTTAAAATATAGTTTATAAGCGCATGGCCATTCTTCGATAGGTATGCCTTCTTCCTCGTATCACAATGGAATAGACCATGATATTCTCTGGTATTGCTGTTCCTGTATATCCTCCATCCCCTATATGGTGCAGATCTGCACCGGCCATTTTGGCATGGAGAGCGATGCTTTTGATGGTTTGCTCATCGGCTCCTTCTTGAGAAGTTCCAATGGTCGTTAACAGAAGAGCCCCTCTTTGATGAATGAATTCTCCCATTTCTTTCACAAAATCCAAGGTGATCCCTGGCACGGTCCCTGGAGCAGGAAGCAGTATGATATCGGCTCCAGCCTCTAGAAATTTTTCAATCACATCTTTATCAATAATGGATTTACCCATCTCACCACCCGTACCAGCACCATGCATTTTACCTGCAATGATGATAATATTGTCCCCTAACTCCTGCCTTGTTTCTCGGATAGCTTTTTCAATTTGCCCATTGGTAACCCCTGTTTTAGGATTTCCGGTCAAGGTGATCAGCTGCACCCCCTGCTCATAGGCTCGCCGTACATTTTCTCGGCTGGCAATTCTCCCTGGCTCTAAATTTATCCGCTCCCCTAATACAGGCTGTTCTAAATCTACTGGTTCCAAATTGATCCCTACGGCTCTACCCGTAAGACGTTTTACTGCTTGGATCATGCTTTCTCCCTCTTGAGGCTTGATCCCAAAAATATCAGGAGCATTTACATCATAAAGATTGAGCAAAATGATATCGGCACCGAAGGCTGCTACCAGCTCTGCATTGGTTACATCCCACAACAGTGGCATCACAGGGCATACAATTTCACAGATGAGCGTTCTACCCTCCGCTGCCCTTATGCTATCCAATAGCGCTTTCCCTTTTATATGGATTAAATCCCTGGGTCTTACATCCAATATTCTATCCATTTTTTCATCTCCTTGATTTAAAGATAGATTGCCTTTCCTTTTACAAAAACCCCCTTTATATTTAGGTCTTCATCAAAAAGGATTAGATCTGCATCCTTCCCTTTATCAAGACTACCCTTTCGATGGTCTATACCTAAAAGCTTAGCCGGATTTAGGGTTGCCATTTCAATAGCTTCTTCCAAAGAAACCCCTGTATTCTGCATAAAGTTCTGGATCCCCTTGTTAACCGTTAGAATGCTTCCTGCCAAGCTTCCATCTTCTAACCTGGCAGATCCCTTTTCTACCACCACCGATTGACCTCCTAACTCGAAAACACCCTCTTTTAGCAAGCATGCGCGCATGGCATCGGTGATTAATAAAATCTTCTCTATCCCTTTCACCTTCAATAAAATACGCTGGGCTGCTCCATGGACATGGATATTGTCTGCGATCAATTCACAGGTTACATCACTATCCATAGCCGCCCCTACTACACCTGGGTTTCTATGATGGAGAGGAGACATGGCATTAAAGATATGGGTGATATGTCTGACCCCTGCATTGATAGCCCCTATGGCTTCTTCATAGGTAGCCTTGCTGTGTCCTATGGAAGGAATGATTCCATGGGCAACACAACATTTGGTAAAGACATATTCTGGATCCAATTCTGGGGCAAAGGTAACCAACTTAATAATATCTTTATAGGCAGCAATGGCATCAAAATCGGGTGAAATCATATGGTTTTCATCTTGGGCTCCTTTATAGGCTTTGTTGATAAAGGGCCCCTCTAGATGGGCTCCAAGAACTTCAGCCCCTTCTTCTACATCCATTGCTTTTCTGATTCTCTCTAAGGCTTTTTTAATCTTCTCAAGTTCCATCGTCATGGTAGTAGGCAGAAAAGAGGTTACTCCCGTTGAAGTTACTGCCTTTCGTATCTTGGAAAGTGCCCCTTCTTCCTCATCCATCACATCAAAGCCCCCACAACCATGGATATGAATATCTATCAATCCTGGTCCTAGATAAAGGCCCTCTCCGTCAAACCTTTCAACAGTTTCAATTGTCTTAAGATCTTCCTCCGGAATTAAGTCTTCAATTTTTCCATTAAAAATCAATGCCATTCCTGTCCATATCTTTCTATCTTTGATGATCTTTGCGTTATAAATGGCTCTCATTTTTTCACCCTTTTTCAAGTCTTCATGATTTGTTGTCAAATTTCTGAAAGAAAATGGTGACAGAACGTCACCATTTTCTTATGCTTTGGCTTTTTTAATCAGTTTTTTCATTTCATCAGCGATGATTTCAGCTTTAGTCCCCACCACTACTTGCATATTGTTTCCTTTTTTAATCATACCTTTAACGCCAATAGCCTTTAGCTCACTTTCTTGAACATAGTCTGGATCTTTTAGGGTTAAGCGCAGTCTTGTGATGCAAGCATCTAGACTCTCAATATTTTGAGCTCCTCCCAATCTTTCAACAAGCAGCACAGCAGCTTCATTGACATCTCCAAAGCTTTCCCCTGTCTCTTCGTCCATCCGACCAGGTGTTGGAATATCAAAGACTTTGATAGCCCATACAAATACGATGTAGTAAATGACTCCGAAGACAAGACCAGCACCAAGAATCAGTACAGGATTTGTGGCCAGCTTCCAGTTGAGCAGATAATCGATTAAGCCTGCGGAAAAAGTAAATCCATGGAGAATTCCTAAGCTATGGCTTACTACTAAGGCCAAGCCTGTAAGCAATGCATGGAAGAAATACAATACAGGTGCCAGGAACAAGAACATAAATTCGAGAGGCTCAGTGATACCTGTCAAGAATGCAGTAAAGGCTACGGAGAATAGAGCACCCCCTACGACCTTTCTATTTTCAGGTTTGCTGCATTTGTACATGGCTAAGGCTGCAGCAGGAAGGGCAAACATAAAGATAATAAAAAATCCTGCCATAAAGTTCCCTGCTGTTGGATCCCCTGCAAAGAATCGATGGAGATCCCCTGTAGCTATCTTTCCTGTAGCATCGGTATACTCTCCAAATACAAACCATATAAAACTATTCAGCACATGGTGTAATCCAATAGGGATCAATAGTCTGTTGAGGAAGCCAAAGGCAAATACTCCGATAGCCCCGGCCCCAATAATCCATTCTCCTAAGTTATGAATACCATCTTGAAATGGTTTCCAAATAACCCCAAATACTCCAGCCAGTACAATGCAGACTGCAGCAGTGACAATGGGGACAAATCGCTTGCCTCCAAAAAACCCTAGGAATTCAGGCAGCTCAACATTATAAAACTTATTATAAAGACCTCCTGCTACCAATCCTACAATGATTCCAGCTAATACACTCATATTTAGTTCTGGGTTGATGGTTGCCAGTCCATTGACCAGTACAAAATAGCCAATGGCCCCGGCCAAGGCTGCCGATCCATTGTTGTCATGGGCAATTCCCACAGCAATACCAATGGCAAAGAGCAGTGCCAGGTTATCAAAAACAGCTCCTCCTGCCTTTTCCATAAAGGGAATGGCCAATACATCTCCTGCACCCAACCTCAATAAAAGGCCAGCTGCAGGCAGTACTGCAATGGGCAGCATTAAAGCTTTTCCAACCCGCTGCAGTTGTGCAAATATACCTTTACTCATTCACTTTTCCCCCTTTTTTATTTTATTAATACGCACTGAGGCGTAAAACTAACGTTTTAACATCACCTCATATTTATATTTATCACTTCTATAGATAGCTTTCGTCAATTCTATGGGGGTATGGTCCTTTGAATAGGTCTTTCGCGAAAAAAGCAGGCCCAAGCTTCCTTTTTCAACCTTTAGGAGCATTCTTTCATATTCATCAATAATGACAGGCTCAATAGTTTGATAGGCATAGTCTATTTCAATCTTGTATTCCTCCTGTAATGTAGAGTAAAGAGAACCTGATTCAAGCTTCTCTGTACTCAGATCTTCACATAGATAGGTAGGAATATATGCAGTCTCTAAGGCATAGGGTTCTCCTGATACAATTCTAAGTCTGCGTATTTCGAACACCTCTTCACTTTTCTTTAGTTGGAGAACTTTTTCAATTTTCTTTGTAACGGGTTTTCGTTGGAAGGAGATCATCTTTGTTTCCACAATGAGCCCTTGCCGCTTCATGTCTTCTGTAAAGCTCCGCAATGCTGAAAGAGAGTGTCTTTCCTTAGGAAAAGCTACAAATGTTCCCTTCCCCTGCTCCCTATATAATAATCCTTCTGATACAAGACCGCTGATAGCCTTGTTCACCGTCATACGGCTAACCCCGTGATATTCACAAAGTTCTCTTTCTGAAGGAATGGGCTCTCGAGGCTTCAACTCTTCATTTTCAATCAGCTCAGTAATACTGTCCTTTAATTGATAATATAATGGAACAAAGGAGTTTTTGTTTACTTTCTTCATTTGATCCTCCTGTCATGTTGACATGTTGTATATACCACTTTAATTTCATTTTATCACCTTTTTTGGGAAATGCAACCTTTTTTCTATATATTCTGACGAAGAGCTTTTCTTATCTGCCCATCATAGTGCTCCAATATTTCTTCAGCCTTTTCTTTCGGCAGCTTTGTCAACGCCATAAAAAGGGCCAGTTTGCTTCTATACTGAGTTTCTTCCAAAAGAGTTTTAGCTTCCTCTTCTGTTACATCAGCTGCTAACATAAGCATTCGTTTGCACCGCTCTATCAATTTTTCATTGGTAGCCCACACATCCACCATCAGATTTTCATATACCTTTCCTAGTTTTATCATGGTCCCTGTCGAGATCATATTCAGGATCATTTTTTGTGCTGTCCCTGCCTTCATTCTAGTTGAGCCCATAATGACCTCTGGTCCTACCATAGGCCCAATAGAGATATCCGCTAAAGCTGACAGCTTTGATTCTGGATTACAGGTTAGCGCAACGACGGCAGCCCCCATATTCTTGGCGTATTCTATGCCCTTGCATACATAAGGCGTATTGCCGCTGGCTGCAATACCTAGCAATACATCTTTTGGATTGAATCCTATCTCCATGAGATCTTCAATAGCTTCCTGAACCAAATCCTCAGCGCCGTCCCTAGGCAGATAGATGGCTTCTGTTCCTCCTGCAATCAAAGCTTGTACCAAAGACGGATCTGTGCCATAGGTTGACGGACATTCAGCTGCATCTACAACACCCATTCGTCCACTGCTTCCAGCCCCTATATAAATAAGTCTTCCACCCCATCTTATCTTTGTTACAATCAAATCTACAGCTTGAGCGATGTGTGGAATCTCTTTTTCCACAGCCACGGCTACTTTCTTGTCTTCTTCGTTGATTCGCCCCATTATTTCTACGGTAGACAGACAGTCTATATTCCAAGTGTTTGGATTCCTTTCTTCGGTTTTCAAGGTGTTTTTGTCCATTTCTCCAACCTCCTTCTTTATTACCCAGACTGTATAACTCCTTCTTTTTTAATATATTTCATTTCTTCCTAAAACTCAATTATAAATTGAAATAAAAGGAAGTTCATTTTTAAAATAGAACTGCCATTTTTTAGAGGAAAAATGATGTTTTATGGCGAATTTTGTATAAAATAATCATTTTTTGTATCTTGCCCACAAAATTGTTATTTTTTTAGTCTATAGGGTATTCAATAGATAGCAAGTCCATTATTTTTAGGAGAGGAGGAATCCATTGCGTGGCTCATTTTAAAAAAATTTCATCTTCCACACATCTCGAAGGTTTCCCCCATTATCAAAACGCCCACTCTACAGTTGTAGACACCATTCAATCCGAAAAATACATAACGCCCCATCGAGTTGCGCTCCGAATCTCAGGGCTTTACATCTTATGCGGAACACTATGGATTGTGTTTTCTGATAGAATTCTCTTAACTCGAAGCCTAGATATATCTATCCTTACCCGAACACAAACCTATAAGGGCTGGTTTTATGTAAGCCTTACTGCTTTTTTCCTATATTTTTTGATAGTTCATTATACCAAGATTTATCATTCCTTCACAAAGGAACTTCTCCACTGTTATGAAGAGTTGGAGACAACCTATGAAGAATTGCTTGCTTCTCAGAATGAGCAGGAGAAACAATTAAACCACCTACGGGAAAGTCAAACTGCTCTCCTCCATAGTGAGGAACGTTATCGCTTAGCTATTGAAGGCGCCAATGATGCCATTTGGGATTATGATGTGAAAAACCAAGCCTTCTATTTTTCTAGAACTAAAAAGCTCTTAGGCTATGAGGATCATGATCTGGAGGATACCCATGAAGCATGGAAAACCTTGCTGCATCCTGATGATATCCAGCAGCTGCACCAAGATCTAGAAGAATTTATTGCTAGCACGAAGGCTTATTACTATTCAAAATACAGACTTCGCAGAAAGGACGGACAATATCGCTGGATTATGAGTCGAGGCAAGGCTACACGGAATGAAGATGGAAAAATAACCAGGGTATGCGGCTCTCACAGGGACATTACTGAGCAGAAACAGGCAGAGGAACGTATTTATGATTTGTCTTACTATGATACCCTTACAGGTTTGCCCAATCAAGCCTTATTTGAGGACAAACTAAATCAAGCCTTGACTTTAGCTCGAGAAAGAAATCATAGGCTTGCGATTATACATATGGATTTAGACAATTTTAAGGTTTTTAATGATACCCTCGGTCACAAAGGCAGTGATCAACTCCTTATTCATATTAGCAGTGCTCTCAAAAACACCCTTCATGAAATTGACTCACTGATGCGTCTAAATGGAGACAGCTTTGTGATCTTGTTGTCCATGGTTCAAGAAGCCAATCAGGTCATGGAGGTAGCAGAAGATCTTATGAGACTATTTGATAAAACTTGGTCCATTAATGATAAAGAATTTCATGTTACAATCAGCATGGGTATTGCAATCTACCCCGATGATGCTCTTAATCCTAGGGATCTATTGAAAAAATCAGAAACAGCCATGTATCATGCTAAGGATAATGGACGAAATTGTTTCTTTCTTTACTCTAAAGAAATGAGTGCCAAGCTATTAGAGAGGGTAGAACTAGAGCACCATCTTCGTTCAGCCCTTAAGCACCAGGAGTTTTCTCTCCATTATCAGCCTCTTATCGATCTACTCACTGGAAATATATTTGGAGTAGAAGCATTGATTCGCTGGAATCATCCGAGTATGGGACTCATATCTCCTGTACGATTTATTCCCGTGGCTGAAGAATCCAATCTTATTTTACCTATTGGTGAATGGGTATTGAGAACGGCCTGCCAGCAGCAAGCCCTTTGGAAATCAAAGGGAATTCACCCCCTCATTTTCTCCATCAACCTTTCTACTCGTCAGCTCCAACAAGCCAACTTTGTAGAAATCGTTGGCGGCATTTTGGAAGAATGTCAGACAGATCCTGAGTTTATTGAATTTGAAATTACTGAAAGCGCTGTGATGGACAATTTGGAGGTAGCCATAGATACCCTAACAAGGTTTAAAGAAATGGGCATCCGTATTGCCCTAGACGACTTCGGAACGGGTTATTCCTCACTAAATTATTTAAAACAGCTTCCTATTGATACCATTAAAATTGATAAATCCTTCATCAATGACATTTTAACGAACCCTAAAGAAGAGGCCATCGCCCGAGCAATTATTGATTTATCTCATCATCTAAACTTTTCTGTGACTGCAGAAGGGGTCGAAACACAGGAACAGCTTACATTTCTGAGAGATTGCTTGTGCGACAAAGCCCAAGGTTATTTTTTCAGCAAGCCCCTTCCAGATAAAGAAGTGGAAAACCTTCTCTTGAAAAAAAAGAGCTATCTATGATGCAAAAAGGAACCATAAAGCCATTGAATGCTTTTAGGTTCCTTCTTTCTTTATTATATATAGTTCTCTACTGCTCTGGTTGAATGCCATCTCTAACCACCTGTGTATTTGCATGGCTATCTGTAAGATGTTTTAATTCATAGGCAAGCCATATCCCCGTTACTATAGAAGATAATACATCGGCAACAGGGGCTGCAGCCCACACTCCTTTTAATCCATATAAATTTGGTAAAATCAAGAGTGCTGGAATAAAAAACAACACTTGCCTAGATAAACTCAATATCATAGCCTGCTTTGGCTTTCCAACGGCTTGAAAATAATTGGCGCTGACAATCTGAAAGCCAATAATGGGCAGCATCATCAGATAAGTCCCTATACCTGCTACACCAATGCCTATCAGCTCCTGATCCTTGTCATTAAATAATCGGAATATATTCTCTGGAAATAGGCGAACTACAACAAATCCAATGATAACTACAAGGGTTGCCCCTGTTATAGCCAATGTTAATGCTTTTTTTGCCCGATCATAATTCTTGGCTCCGTAGTTAAAACCAATAATGGGCTGTGCGCCTTGATTGATTCCAAATAAGGGCATGAGTATCATCATGGCTACACTATAGATGATTCCCATAGCTGAGATGGCTTTGTCTCCCCCATGAGTGGCCAGCTGATGGTTCAATAAAGCAGATACAGCACTGGCCGCTACCTGCATAAAGAACGGAGCCGAACCAATGGCAAATATCCCCCATACAATATTCTTTTTCAGCTTTGCATTCTCCCGACTCATCTTTAAAACACTGGCTTCACTAAGTAAAAATCTCAGCACCCATATGGCGGATACGGCTTGTGATAGAATAGTAGCAATGGCTGCCCCTTGAATTCCCCAACCAAATACAAAAATGAAGATGGGATCTAAGACCGTATTGAGAATAGCACCGATCAACATGGTGAACATGGCTATTCTTGGATTTCCTTGAGCTCTGATGATATTATTCATACCAAAGCCAACGCCTTGAAATACCCCTCCAATTAATATAATTCGCAAATAATCCTGGGCATAGGGCAATACATCTCCGCTAGCACCAAAGAGCCTTAACAATGGATTTAGAAATATCAATCCAAAAATTGAGAAGGCTAATGAAATAACAATCATCAATACCATAGCATTGGTCATAATGACCTCTGCCTCTTCTTTTTTGTTCTCTCCCAGTCGAATAGAAACCAAAGACGTAGCTCCTAAGCCTACTAACATCCCCAATGCCATTTGAATGGTCATCACAGGAAATCCGATGGTAATGCCTGCAATACCTAGGGAACCTACCCCTCTGCCAATAAAAATCCTATCCACAATATTGTATAGTGCATTGACTACCATTCCCACAATAGCAGGGATCGAAAACTTAAGCAACAGTTTCCATACCTTTTCTTCTCCCAGTTGTTTGGCTTGATCCTTCATTTACCCATCTCCCCCTCTATTTTACTCATGGTTGCTACAATGGCTTTTATATGCATAGCAAAAGCTTCTATTTCCTCTTCCTCGAAACTGCTAAAGGACCGCATTATTGTTTTTTCAATTTCAGCCCGCTTGGCAAGCATATATTCTTTTCCCTTATCGGTTAACTGAATCCAGGTTTTCCTTCGATCCCCTTCATCGGGCTGCCGATAGATCATATCCATGGCTTCCAAACCATCCAGCAAAGTGGTTAGACTTCCCTTTTTCATGTCCAGACACTTTCCCAATAGGGTGGGTGTAATCTTCTCTATATCTCCCAAAATCATCATAGTTTTGTTTTGACTTTTGGTGAAGGTATGCTCGCCTTGGCTGCTGCTATGAAAAACATGGCCAAATTTTCGATGAAAGAGTGCAGAGAACTCCATGAGGCCCTGATTTATCTCCTTTAAATTTTTATCACCCATGACTTTCCTATTCCTTTCGTAACAGTTATTTCATTTCCCTTACTGTATGCTTATTTTGAGATGCAAAAGGTTAGAAATCTAACAATTAGAATTCTAACCTTTTTATATTATTTTGTCAATAGAAATAAAAAAAATCCAGCTAATAGCCAGATTTTTTTTACTTTATATTCCAATGGAGATGAACTTCGTTTCTAGGAAGGCTTCCATACCGTGGTGCCCGCCTTCTCGTCCAATACCACTTTCTTTGAACCCGCCGAAGGGAGCTTGGGCAGTAGAAGGAAGCCCATCATTTAGACCAATGATACCATATTCCAGCTTCTCAGTAACTCTGAATCCTCTAGATAGGGATTGGGTAAAAAGGTAGGCGGCTAAGCCATAGGGGGTATTATTGGCAGCTTTGATGACCGCCTCCTCCTCTTTGAATGTGGCAATAGCAACAAGGGGTCCAAAGGTTTCCTCAGTCATTACCAGCATATTTTCCTGTACTCCAGTTACTACTGTAGGCTCAAAAAAGTATCCTGCGTCTTCATGATTTCCCTGATGATAACCTTGTCCTCCGATAGCCACCGTGGCTCCTTTTTCTACGGCATCTTGAACATGGCTGGCTACTTTTTTATAACCATTGCCATCAATCATAGGACCTATTAATACACCCTCTTCCAAACCATTCCCCACTTTATAGTTCTTGATTTTTTCTCTTAACTTTTCTACAAAGACATCTACAATGCTTTCATGGACATAAAAACGATTGGATGCAACACATACCTGCCCACAGTTGCGCAATTTTGAGTTCAAGGCTCCCTCTACAGCTTTATCTAGATCTGCATCTTCAAAAACTATAAATGGTGCTTGGCCTCCCAGTTCCATGGATACCCGTTTAACCGTATCTGCCGATTGTCTTATCAAAACCTTTCCTACTTCTGTAGAACCTGTAAAGGTAATCTTTCTTACACGCTGATCTTCCATTAAAGCATTGCCAATTTCCTTTGCGGAACCTGTGACCAAATTTACCACACCCTTAGGTACTCCAGCAGCCTCAAACAGCTCAATAATTTTGATAGCCGTAAGAGGTGTCTGAGAGGCAGGTTTTAACACAACGGTACACCCAGCTGCTAAGGCCGGAGCCAGTTTTCTTGTCACCATAGCAGCAGGAAAGTTCCATGGTGTAATCGCAGCAGTTACACCAACCGGTTGTTTTAATACCATAATCCTTTTATTTTCTTTCCATGCAGGAATCATTTCACCATAAACCCGTTTTGCTTCCTCAGCATACCACTCTAAAAAGCTGGCGGCATAAAGAACCTCACCCTTTGCCTCTGCCAATGGTTTTCCCTGCTCGAGGGTCATGATCTTTGCTATTTCATCCTGCTGTTCTATCATTAATTCATATACTTTTTTTAAGTATGCTCCTCTCTCATTGGCAGGTAAGCTTGACCAAAATTCAAAGGCCCGATGGGCACCATCAATGGCTCTTTTTGTCTCTTCTCTACCGATTGCCGGTACCGTTCCTAAAATTTCTCCTGTAGCAGGATTGAGGACCTCCTGTTCCTTTCCACTATCGGCCTTTATCCATTCTCCATCAATATAGACTTTGTATTTCTCCATTATGCGATCCTCCTTTATCTTAAATGTATCATTTTTAACTATTATAGCATAAGTTTTTTTGCTGTCATAAAAAGAATTAAGAATATTTTTTAAATTGCTGTGAATTTTAATGGATTTATAAGCATTTTTGACCATAATAAAGATATTTTCTAATTCTTCGGTAATTTCCATATTGATTATAGGGTTGTCTATTACGTATACTATTACTCAAAGCTATAAAAATAAAAATTATGATGGAAAGAAGTAGTTATGAGATGCATGCAGAGAGCCGGTGGTTGGTGAAAATCGGTTGAGGATCATAATGAAATTCATTCCTGAATTGCAGGCTGAAAATCACTGAGTAGGCTGAGCCGTTTCTTCCCTCGTTACGGGAACAAAGTGGATCTATTTGTATCAAATTGGGTGGTACCGCGAAGCAATTTCGTCCCTTTCTTTTCGAAAGGGACTTTTTTATTTTATCAGTACCCATTTCTTTTTATACAAATCGATCAATGAGGGTGGTACCGCGATCAACATTCGTCCCTTTTGGGGCACGGGTGTTTTTTATTTTGTCATTTTAAATATTCTTTATATCCCTAAGGAGGAATTCATATGCTTAAAAACTTAACTATGAAATATGGCAGTACTTCTGTGGAAATTGAACTATCAGATTTTAAAGGCCTTCAAGTTCTTCAGTCTCAAGAAATGACACCTATTGAAGATGTAAAGGCAGCCGTCAATGCTGCACTGGATCATCCCATTGGTTCAGAACCCTTTGATAAACTTTTTTTTCCAGGCGATAAGATAGTCATTGTGGTCAGTGACGTCACAAGACTTTGGATTCGACACGATCTATTCTTGCCTCATATTGTGGAAAAACTTAATAATTTAGGGATTGCCGATGAAGATATTGTTGTCTTGGTTGCCACAGGCACCCATCGGGATCAATCGGAGGAGGAAAGGTGCAAGATCGTTGGCCAGGAGCTTTTCTCTAGGCTGCGAGTTATTGATCACAACTGTGATGCTCCTGATTTGGTGGATGTAGGTACGACCTCCCGAGGAACAAATGTAAACGTGAATCGGCTCCTTACAGAGCGAAAATCCATTTTAACAGGAGGCATTGTCCACCATCTAATGGCAGGCTTTGGCGGCGGCAGAAAATCTATTGTACCAGGGGTTGCAGGACGCACTACCATTGCACAAAATCATCTTCATGCCCTAGATCCTCTTTCTGAAAAATCCAATCCACTGATCGGTGTAGGTGTATTGGAGAACAATCCACTTCACTTGGATATGGTAGAAAGCGCCGATTTGGTAAAACCTACTTTTCTATTTAATGTGGTCATTGATACTAAGGGAAATCCTTCTAAGTTTTTAGCTGGACATTGGTTGGAGGCTTGGAAAGAAGGCTGTCAATGGGCTGATAAAAAATTCGGTGTTCCTATTGAAGAAAAAGCTGATGTAGTCATTGCAAGCTGCGGAGGTTTTCCAAAGGATATGTCCTTATATCAATCAACGAAAACCCTGTTTAATGCAGCCATGGCGGTAAAACCGGGAGGAACCATCTTATTATTGGCTGAGTGTAGAGAAGGGGCTGGGGCCGACGAATTCTTTAGCTGGAGTAAACCTCTGAAGGAAGGTTGCTTGGATAGTGAATTAAGGGCTGGATTTACCATTCCTGGCTATATATTCTATGCGGCTGTAGAACTGGCACAAAAGGCCAATGTACTGATGCTCAGCAGCATCGATCCTGCTTTGACAGCGCCTATGGGTATAAAATCTCTCAACTCCTTTGAAGCCGCTATGAAAGCTCTGAATCTTACAGATACAAATCAGAAAATTATACTTATGCCCTATGGGGGAAATACCATCCCCATTCAAAAATTATAGAAAGGTGGTTTTTTATGAATATTCCATTGATTATTGTTGTCGGTTATATTGTAGCACTATTTGTCATTAGTGCCTTTGCACGGAAGCTTGCATCAAAGGGAAGTGAAGATTTTATTCTTGCCGGCAGAAAGCTTACTACCCCCCTCGTTGCGGTTACCATAACGGGTTTAGCCATTGGAGGTGCCTCTACTATCGGTGTTTCAGAGCAAGCTTACAGTGTGGGCCTGGCTGCAGGTTGGTACAATGTGGCTTGGGCAGCTGGAGCCATTGTAATGGGAATTGTGGCTGCTGCCAAATATCGTTCTTTAAATATTTCTACTTTACCGGAACTCTTTGAAAAATTTTATGACACCAAGGGTCGTGTCATCTGCGTAATCGGTCAGATTATTATCCAGTTGGTCATTACTTCCCTTCAGTATGTGGCAGGAGGAGCCATCCTAGCTTCCATATTGCCTGAAATATTTACCTTCAAATCTGGAATGTTAATCAGTGCCATTGTTTTTATTAGCATCACCTTTATTGGCGGCATGTGGTCTGCTGGACTCTCCAATCTCCTTAACGTAACCCTTATTTATATCGGTACAGCCGTGGCGGCAATTATGAGCATCCTAGGTCAAGGAGGCATGACAAGTATCCAGGCAAAATTACCTGCGGAAGTTCCCTATATGCATCCTACCGCAGGCTTGGGCTGGGTAGTTATCGGAGGATGGTTTGCGGTTATGATTACACAGGTTCTTTCTTTACAAGGAACTGTTCAAATATCCTGTGGTGCCAAGGATGAAAAATCGGCACGAAAGGGCTTTATTTTAGGTGGACTATTGATGATTCCCATTGGATTTTTATCGGCCTTAATGGGTATTGCAGCAAGAGTCGCCTTCCCTGACATCAGTGCCACCATGGCTCTTCCACAGATCATCATGTCCCTCAATCCCGTCATTGCAGGCCTAACCCTTGCTGCCCTCTGGGCTGCAGATGTATCAACTGCTTGTAATTTATTGTTGGGCTCGGCTACACTCTTTTCACAGGATATCTACAAACGATTCATTCGTCCTGATATCGATGAAAAACAATTTATGTTGGTCACAAAGGCTTCTATTTGTGCCTTAGGCCTACTTACCTTGCTAATGGCTTTTACAGTAGTTGGCATTCTAAAGACCTTGCTCATCGGCCTCAGTTTAACTACTGCCTTTACCGTAGTCTTTCTATTTACCATATTTGCACCAGGCCTTTGCCGTAAAAATTCGGCCTTCTATACCACCTTGGCAGGGATGATCGTCTTGGTTTTATGGCAGTTTGTTCCTGCCATACGGGTACTTCCCCACGTGATCTACCTAGAGTGGCTGGTATGTGTTGGTGTATTCTTGCTTATTCCTTTGTTAGACAAACAATCTATTGCTTCTATCCATGAAGTACAGGCATAGGATAGACTTGCATAATTTATAGACTAAAA
>JBFNEZ010000043.1:0-22402 GCA_040797825.1 Thermotaleaceae bacterium
GTTATGTTGGTGGATATATGACTAAAAAACTAGTTGAAGCAGCAGAAAGAAGTATGGCTGGAAAGCAGTTTTAATAAAATTAAAAGGAGAAAGGATACGTCCTTTCTCCTTTTAATTTTATTATTTAAATTTTGCTATTCTATGCTATAATCATAGTAAGTAATTGTAATCTAAAGAGGTATATCTAATTAAGATAAAAGTAGGTGAGCATGTGTTTTACAACAATACACAACAACTTGCAGAGCGTAAGCTTATGCTGTTATTTATTATAGATAAGTTTGAAATTCCTTTAACCAATACACAAATAACTCAATTTATCTTGGAAAAAGATTATATGAATTATTTTCTTTTGCAGCAGTTTTTAGATGAATTAGTCTCTTCTAGTATGTTGGAATATAGTGAAAGTGAAGGTAATTATTTTTATCTTTTAACTGAAAAAGGTAAAAGTACACTCCAATATTTTTCTGATCGATTGCCAGAGGATTTAATTATGACTTTAGAGAAAGCTATCGATGCTAAGAAACAAACTCTCCTAAAAGAAATGCAGGTACATGCTGACTATACAAAACGTAAAGAGAATGAATATGTGGTGGATTTAAAAGTTATTGAAAATGATATTACCCTCATTGATCTAAAGCTAAATGTGGTATCCAATAAATACGCAAAGCAAATTTGTGAAAAATGGAAAAATGAAGCCCCAAAGCTTTATGGGGATATCATTCATCTATTAATCCAGTAAATCCCTGAGACCTATACACAAAGTATTCCATTTGGTTCTAACCCAACTTTGATGTGTCCTCTTACTGTAAAATTTTTCCTATTGATCACACTTAAACTATTGTCTTGAATATTCGCAGTTAGCAAGTATTTTCCATCGCTGCTGCTGGTAATACAACCAGGCATTCTACCTACTCCAATGCGGAGGAGTACCTTTTTAAGTTCAATGTCTACTACATTCATAGTATTTCGTTCTGCATCCACTACAAACAAATATTTCCCATCGTGATCCATCATTACATCGATAGGCATTTCACCTACTAAAATCTTCTCTATGACTTCAAAATTCATTAAATCAATTATTGTGATGCTCCCTCTTTCTATCATAGAAAAACCAGTGTGAACAATATAAAGGAATCTCCCCCTTTTATCTAGCTCAATATGATAGGGATGAAGATCGACTGTAATGGTTCTCTCTTGTTCATTATTCTTTGTATCAATTACTGACAAGGAGTGGGTATCCACATTAAGCACATAGAGCCTTTGTCCATCATGACTTAGTTTCATATCATGGGGCATAGCCCCTACGGGTATCTGAGCTATGGGGGCCCTTGTCTCTAAATCAACGACTGTTACAGAGTTTGAATCTGTATTACTTACATAGAGTGTTTTATATTTTTTGCATATTTGCAAATGACTCGGGCAACTGCCCACAGCCACATCATCAATAACCTTTTTTTGTATGAGATCCACAACACTGATACTGGAGCTATGAGAGTTTGCTGTATAGAGATATTGTCGATTATAATCCAAAACCATATGATGTGGTCCCAATGTTGGTGTACGTGCTTTTTTCAAGTCTATCCCGAAATTTAATGCTATCTTTTCAACATGAACCATTCTATTCAAGTCAATGACTGAAATTGTATCTTCTCCTGTATTACAGACAAATACTATATTATCCATGCCATCACCCATCCCATCACCTCGTAAGAAAAGCCATTTTTAGATGATCAACTTACTATCATCATATGCTCTCTTCCAATTGTTGTGAGATTTTTTTAAGTCTTTTCTATTGTATTATTATAAAAACAAAAAAAAATGCCCTGAAGGCACTCCCAATCATCAATACTTTGAAAGATATTATCTACAGCAGATAAAGGGTTATTGCTAATAGATAATTTTATCATATAATTGTTCTTTTGATAGTTTTAGATTCCTGACTTTTGCCTCACGAATAAGATGATCACACTTATGAATATTTTCTTCATTATAGGGTTCTTCTCTAAGGCGAGCAAAAATCTTGTAAATCTGATGTAGAAGTTCTCTATCATTTATTCTCTTATAGGGTCTAAAAACGATAACCTTCATCTAAATACCCCTTTCACATATATTTTTAAATATATGTGAAAGGGGTAAAAATATGATAGATTGTACTAATTTCTATTGCGTAAAATTGTTCTTACATCACCGATCATATAGAGAGAGCCGCAGAAGACAATGATATATTCTTCTTCTGCCCATTGGAATGCAGTTTCAACAGCCCCGGGGATTTCTTGTTCTATCTTTAGTGACTTTTGATATGGTTTTATCTTGTCTGCCAGTTTTGCTGCAGGCAATGCTCTCTCATTATTGGGCTGTGTTACAACGATCCTATCTGAAAGGGGAATGATTTCGTCTAGCATTCCTTGTACATCTTTGTCTCCCAGAATTGCAATCACCAGCATTATTTTTTTATGACTATAAAGCTTTGTCAAAGCTTTCTTTAAAGCTCTTATTCCATGGATATTGTGAGCTCCGTCAATAATAACCGTGGGATGCTTTTTCATAATCTCCAGACGTCCAGGCCAGATGGTTTTATTAAATCCTTGGTATAAAGCTTCCTTGGAAATTGGAATCTGATGTTCTTCTATTAAAATTTTAAGGGCTGCTAAAGCAACGGTAGCATTCTGCGTTTGATGTTCACCAAGCATGGATATACAAAGATTTTCGATCTTTTCTTCACCCCAATAAGTGTGAAAGCACTGTCCATCTTCATCATATTTTAAAAGCTCGATTCTATCGATGGGTGCAATGATGAGTTTGGACTGCTGCTGCAAGCATTCTTCTTCAATTACCTTCATGGCTTCTTCTTTCTGTGGATAGGATACCACATAGCTGCCTTTTTTGATAATCCCTGCTTTTTGATAGGCAATCTTTCCTAGGGTATCTCCCAAATATTCAATATGATCAAAATCAATTGGCGTTATGATGGAAACCAAAGGATCATCAATCACATTGGTTGAGTCTCCTCGGCCTCCCAAGCCTACCTCTAGTACTAAATAATCTAACTGCTGTCTTTTAAAATATTCAAATCCGATGGCTGTTACTACCTCAAATTCTGTAGGATGGCTTTTTCCATCTGCAAGCATTTGTTCAACCTTTTCTTTTACAAACAAAGTAATTTCTGCCAACTCATCCTTTGGAATATTTACTCCATTTACCCGTATTCTTTCTGTAAATTCTTCTAAAAAGGGAGATGTATATAATCCCACTTTATATCCTTGCTCTACTAAAACAGAGCTAATAAAGGAAGATGTTGATCCCTTTCCATTGGTTCCAGCTACATGGATTACTTTTTGTCCTTCATGAGGATTTCCCATTAGCTTTAATAAATATTTAATATTTTCCAGCCCCAATTTACTACCAAATTTATAAACGCTAGCAATATAATCCAACGCCTCTTGATAATTCATGAACAGAGACCCCCTATTTGAGTATTTTCTAATCTGACTTCCTTATATTTTTAACACTTTCTTTTCCCCTTCATCGTCTCCAATCGTTCTAAAACTTTATCCATCATCTGTTGATAGGATGCCATTTTGCTTTTTTCTTCCTCTACCACAGCTGCCGGCGCCTTCGCTAAAAAGCCTTGGTTAGACAATTTTCCATGAAGGCGTTTTAATTCACCTTCCAACTTTGCTCTTTCTTTTTCTAATCGTTCAATTTCTTTTTCAAAATCTACCAAATCATCTAAGGGAATGAAAATTTCTAAGCCAGGTACTACTGCAGACACCGCATCTTCAGGAATATTCACTTTATCCTTCTGCAGCACTACCTCTGAAGCTCCAGCCAATGTGATGAAATACTCCCTACCCTTTTCAATCACAGGATAGGACTCTTCTGTAGCAACAAGAATAACCTTTGCCTTTCTCGAAGGAATTACATTCATCTCTGCACGAATATTTCGAATGCTTCTTATTGCCTCCATAATCATCTCCATAGCTGCCTCATCAGCTTCAAAACTGTACCATTGATCATGCTGAGGCCAGGGAGCAATCATTACACTATCTTGCTGGGTAGTTGGCAGGTGCTGCCATATTTCCTCTGTTATGAAAGGCATAAATGGATGCAGCAGCTTGAGTATATTTTCTAATACAAGGGTCAATATATAAAGGGCCCGTTTCTTTGAAGCTGTATCATCTCCATAAAGTCGTGGTTTAACCAGTTCAATGTACCAATCACAGTATTCATTCCAGGTAAAATCATATACTTTTTGTACGGCTATACCCAGTTCAAATTTATCCAGGTTTTCTGTCATTTCTTTCACAATGCCATTCATTCTTGATAAAATCCATTTATCTGATAATGTTAAATTGTTCATTGTGTCTTGTTGATCAAAATCTACTTTATCTAAATTCATCAATACGAATCGTGTGGCATTCCATAGCTTATTGGCAAAATTTCGACTGGCTTCTACTCTTTCCATATAAAAACGCATATCATTTCCAGGACTGTTTCCCGTTGTTAAAGTCATCCTGAGTGCATCTGCTCCGTATTGCTCAATAATATCTAAAGGATCAATACCATTTCCTAAGGATTTACTCATTTTTCTTCCCTGAGCATCCCTTACCAAACCATGAACAAAAACATACCTGAAGGGTACATCTCCCATTTGCTCCAATCCCGAGAAAGCCATTCGCACCACCCAGAAGAAAATAATATCATATCCCGTTACCAGTACATCAGTAGGATAAAAATATTTCAGATCGGGCGTTGCTTCTGGCCATCCTAAAGTTGAAAATGGCCATAGGGCTGAACTAAACCAAGTATCTAACACATCTTCATCTTGTTTAAAATGATGTCCATTGCATTTTGAACAGCTGTCCGGGGAGGTCCTAGCTACAACGAATTCTCCGCAATCCTGGCAATAGTAAGCAGGAATACGATGACCCCACCACAACTGTCTAGAGATACACCAATCCTTAATATTTTCCAGCCAATGAAGATATATTTTATTAAATCGCTCAGGCACGAATTTTATAGAACCATTTTTTACAGCTTCAATAGCTGGTTTTGCCAATTCTTCCATTTGAACAAACCATTGATCTGATAATCTCGGCTCTACCACCGTATTGCATCGATAGCAAACGCCTACATTATGGTTATGTTCTTTAATTGTCATCAAGTATCCTTGTTCTTTTAAATCTTCTATCAGTGCTTTTCTGCAAGCATAGCGATCCATCCCAGCATACTTTCCAGCTTGTTCATTCATCGTAGCATCATCATTCATGACAGTGATTTGAGGCAAATGATGACGCATACCTACTTCAAAATCATTTGGATCATGGGCTGGTGTTATTTTAACTGCACCTGTTCCAAATTCACGCTCAACATATTCATCAGCGATTACAGGGATTTCTCTATTCACAATAGGCAGAATCAGTGTCTTTCCGATAAGATGTTGATATCGTTCATCCTCTGGATGAACAGCTACTGCAGTGTCCCCTAGCATAGTTTCTGGCCGCGTAGTGGCTATCTCGATATATTCATCAGAATCCTTTACTGGATACTTAATATGCCAAAAGTTTCCCTGTTTTTCCTCATGCTCAACCTCGGCATCGGATAAAGATGTTTTACAATCAGGACACCAATTGATGAGTCTGTTTCCACGGTAAATATATCCTTTTTCATATAGTTTTATAAAAACCTCAATAACTGCTTGATTACATCCCTCATCCATGGTAAATCGTTCTCTTTCCCAATCACAAGAGTTACCTAACTTTGTCATCTGCTCAACGATTTTTCCGCCATATTCACGTTTCCAAGACCAAGCCCGTTCTAGGAAACCTTCTCTGCCTACTTCTTGCTTGCTCAAGCCCTCTTCTTTTTGTATTTTCTCTACTACTTTTACTTCTGTAGCAATACTGGCATGATCTGTACCTGGAAGCCAAAGAGCTTCATAGCCTTGCATACGCTTCCAGCGAATGAGTATATCCTGCAAGGTATGGTCTAAGGCATGCCCCATGTGAAGCTGTCCAGTAATATTGGGTGGAGGCAGCACAATACTAAAAGGCTTTTTTTCCTCATTTACTTTCGCATGAAAGTATTTCTTTTCTATCCAATAGTCATATATCTTTTTTTCAAATTCTTGGGGATTATAGGTTTTATCAAGATCATTTGCTATCATTTCAGCACTCCTTCCTGTTATTTGAATTTTTTGATAAATCTTATGGATTCTGGAATTTCTCCAGAGAATATCATCCAAGCACCTATGAGGGCCAATAACATGCCTATCATTTTTAGCCTCAAGCTAGCTGAAGGATCTGGTTTTTGTATCCTTACTGCAATCAAAGGACTTCCATATATCAGAACTGCCCCTGACAGCAATAGAAGAATTCCAGTAAAGAACACAAAATCACCTCAATCTTTTTTATTCCATCAATATTTTGACTAAAAAAACCCTTTCGTCCTTATATAAGGACGAAAGGGTTGCTTCGCGGTACCACCTTAATTCCAACAGATTTCTCTATCAGCACTTAAAAATCCTTAACGGAATCACCCGGCCAGATCTACATGCTAAGCTTTCTCAATCCAGCTGCTCTAAAGCTACCTTCGACAATTCTGACCTGAGAAATCTTTCAGCCTAGGATTTCCCTCTCTATTGGCAGTTTATTGTTTACTCCTCTTTGTCAATGCAATCATATTATTCTATTTTCTCAAATTATAACTCAAATATATAAAATGTCAAGACTTCCATGTTATTTTTTTTCTATGAAGACGTTCAAAACCAATAATATATCGTATCAGGGCCACTAGTGTCACTGCAACAGCTGCTGTCATAACCCAATGATTATAGGGAAGTTGAAAAACCACAGCAAATATCGCCCCATAAAAAAGTATAGTGGCTGTTTTGCCAAAACTATTGGATGGAATAACTGTATTATTGCCCCTATAGTATAATATCAAAGCACCTAGTATTAATAATACCTCTTTACCAGCAATAATGAATAATATAATATATGGAATGTAGCCTTTATGAGTCAAGCATGCCAAAACTGTTAGCTGCATAAGTTTGTCGGCCAGCGGGTCCATAGCTTGACCCCATTTTGTGATGATATTGTACCTTCGGGCAATATAACCATCTAGAATGTCAGTAAGCCCTGCAATTAAAAAAATATAAAATGATAATCGAATATTATTTTCTGCTGTAGAATAAAAAGTATATACAAAAATAGGAATTAATAGAAAACGTATAATGGTTAACATATTTGGTATATTCATATAAGGATTCCTCATCACCCTGTTAATTTGTACTTCTATATAGATTATACCCTATTTATTGTATTTTTTCTCTTCAATCATTAAATATATAATTCAAGGACTTATAAAAACAGGCTCCTTGAGCCTGTTTAAAATTGAAGGGTGCCAAAGGTATCCGTCATAATCAAAGGTCTGTCCTCTTTATTTTCATAATAAGCAGCCAATACTTCTCCCACAAATAATGTATGGTCCCCTGCAATATAGGTATGCTGTAATTGACATTCAAAATTTGCGATAGCTTTTGGAATCAGAGGCGCTTGAATATAGGCTGCTCTTTCTGTTTCAATATTGCCTTCTACAAATTTATCCATATGAAATCCTGTATTCGTACCGCAAAAAAGAGCCAATTCTTCTTGTTCTTCTCCCAAAATAGACACTGCGAATTCTCCAGATTCTTTTATCAACTCATGAATATATCTTTCTTTAGCAATACTTACCATTATCAAGGGGGGTACATTGGATACTTTTGAGAGCCAAGCAATAGTTGTAACATCTTTTTTATCATTTTTTTGAGCTGTTACAAGCCCTATGGGATTGGGTATTTTTCTTAAGCCTATCCGAATATCTTTAGCTTTCATCTTTATTTTTCTCCCTTATGTTATTTGATCACCTTTAATGAATACCTTCGTTCAAGATAATTAACCAGTTCCTTTGTCATATCTAAACAATCACTATTTAGGACATCCCATTCTCGCTTATAGTTGGCATAGATAAAGCGCCTCACACTTGATGTAGGAAGATATGGATTGCCTCCATGCTCTACAACTTCTTTAAAAATACAAAGTCTTGATATTCTACCTAAGCCACACTGCAAATTTTGTGGATTAATTCCTGCATCAATTTGTTCCTTGTGTACCAGTGCATACCAATCAAAACCCTCAATTTTTCCTTTTATATATCCATATTTATACTTTCCTTCATCAATCTTAATGTTATAATTCATTTTAATCCCTGCCTTTAACATCTCTGCCATTTTATGTTTTTACTTTTTATTAGGTAGATTTTTATTAGAATATCCCCAATTTGTGTGGAAATCCCTTATCCAAACTGACAGCTTGCATTTTTATTCGCTGCAGCTCCTTGCCAATCATCAGATTATTGGTATCCTACTAGCAGCTTTTTGCTTTATACTATTGACCTATTTATCTATACTAACTGCCTTTGAGCTGCGCTCTCATTGGCTACAGCTTAAATGGCCTTTAAGACTATTTGCTATAATATGGGTTTTTCTTTTATTTTTATCTGCATTGATAAACTCATCCTTAATTTTATATATATCTGGATACATATTTTCTTTCTCACTTTTAGTTGTCATTCTATCTCTACTATATAATTACTTTGGACATATCTAATAGCTTACGTTACAATAAGAAATTACTTTATATAAACTCAATTGCACTTGGTTTTACACATTTCTTTCGCAAGAAAATCTTTTTTTAAGCAAGTCATTTCTTCATACTCTTCTTTTGTAATTTTTCCTTTACTTAACAAATTATCACATAATTGTATGAAAGATATAACCATTTCCTTTAGAGAATTTCTCTCCATAATCTATTCTCCGCCCTTCCCTCATGAGTTTTTTAGATTTTATCCAGATATAAAACATCAATTTGTGCACAGGTAATATATTTATACCATTTTTTCAGAAAATGTAACCATTAATTTTCTGCTGAATATATTGAAATTATATGAAGAATAATATCTCATTTTGGAGGGATTGTTGTGAGAAAAATGAAAACCATTGCTTTTGTGATGAGTTTAGTGCTAGCCATCTCCTTTGCTTTTACAGGGTGTACCTCAAAAGGAATGACTAAAGTTCGATTATCTGAAGTAACTCATTCCGTATTCTATGCCCCTCAATATGTAGCCTTAGCTGAAGGTTTTTTTGCTGAAGAAGGATTGGATGTAGAGCTTATTAATGGTCAAGGAGCAGACAAAGTCATGTCAGCCCTGCTATCTGATCAAGTGGACATTGGATTCATGGGACCAGAAGCCTCAATCTATGTTTACAACCAAGGAGCAACGGATTATGCCGTTAATTTTGCTCAACTGACTCAAAGAGACGGCTCCTTTCTCGTAGCCAGAGAACCTATGCCTAACTTTACCTTTGAAGACCTTCGTGGAAAGACCATTATTGGCGGAAGAAAAGGTGGCGTACCCAATATGGCCCTTCAATACGTAATGAGAAAGCACGGTTTAGATCCAGAGAAAGATGCAAATGTTCGAACAGATATCCAGTTTGCCGTAATGGCTGGTGCCTTTACTGGAGGAGAAGGAGATTTTGTAACACTCTTCGAACCAGTAGCATCTGAATTAGAAAAAGAGGGTAAAGGATACATCGTGGCGTCCATAGGTGAAGAAGGTGGATATATTCCTTATACTGCTTACTCTGCTAAAAAAAGTTATATTGAAAAAAATCCTGATGTGATTCAGAAATTTACCAATGCAATTTATAAAGGCATGGAATGGGTTGAAAATCATTCTTCCGAAGAAATCGCCCAATCTATCTTATCCCAGTTCCCTGATGCAGATTTAGATATCCTTACTCAGGTTGCTGAACGCTATAAGCAGCAAGACACTTGGAAACCAGATCTTGTATTGACAGAAGATGGGTTAAACCATTTAATGACCATTATGGAGCAGGCTGGAGAATTAGATACACGGGCCCCCTATAGTGCCATCGTAAATACCGAATTTGCAGAAAAAGCCATGAAATAACTTTAATAAAGAAAGCCTATCTTCCTGGGAAGATAGGCTTTCTTTATTGTATAGGTATCTGAATTCTCTTGCCATATTCACTTGTATAACAAATCCTTCGAAATAATAATTTTAATTCCTCACCACTATCAAGGAATTGAAGCTTTCTTCGGTGACGGATTTCCCCATTTTCTAGTTTATCCAATTGACTATCCAGCATTTTATCGAGAGGAATTTGCTTTCCATCGGCCTCCAAGTAAATCTTTCTAAAAATTACATCCTCTTTTGTATTAATGGTAACGAAAGTATTGTTATCATAAACTTCTACCTTCTCAATGAGAACATCTTGCCCCTCAAGGCTCAACCTTTTGGCTTCCATTCTTGGCTCAATTTCAAGTTCCTCTTTTATATCCTTTGTTTTGGTTAGCTCTTTTAAGCTTATTTCTAAGCTTTTGATTTCCTTAGGCAATGCATCAAACCGCGAATGGAAGGTTATGCCTTTGGAATCCGTGCGCATACCACCCCCTAGCTGATTTATCGGTTCTCCGTCGGCAAAGATCTCCGTTTCAATCTCAAACCGAGCTCGTTCTCCTGATAGAACTTCCTTAACTAAATCAACGGGGGAGCCGATAGATCCACTGACAATTGTCTGTGTCGGTGTAGCTATAATGGTCTCAAAGTGAACTCGACTGCCATCTATTATCATAGTCTGATTGATTCGCTGCTTAATTCGAAATCCCATAGCTTTTCTTCTATCCAATTGAACCGTAATCACACCCTCTTCATAGTTTTCTTCATGCCTTAATGGAAATGAGAATCGTAGGGTTTTTGTAAATGCTTTAGGAGGATCAAAGGTGGCAATATTTTTTATTTCTTTATTATCCTCACTTAATATTCCCTGTCCACTATTGATATGATACCCTCCCAGCCAAGTATTGTAGTGCACCATATGCAAATCGGCGTCCTCTATCTTTCCCTTAGGGTCACGAATCGTATAAAAAAGCAGCAACTGACTATGATCTACCATGATCCCTTCTATGGTGACTACCATCCCGTTTTTAAAGGTATAGCTCTTATTGACATCTTGTCCTGCTCCCAATTCATTTAAATCTCTTAAAGTTTCAGACATAATCTCTTCATAACCTAGAATTTTTTTGCTATAGAAAGCAATGGCATCAAAATGATAGGAAAATAAAAGAACACCAATTAATATAACTGCAATCCATCTATTTCCTTTCTTTCTTTTTTTAGTAGAAAGAGCATTTCTTAAACGTTCTTCCAATTGGGGAGGTGCTTGCAAACTATTGACTTCGCTTTGTTTTTTTTGGAACAATTCTTCTATATCTTTCATTCATACACACCTCCAAAACTTTCTTTTAATTTTTTTAATCCATTGGCAATTCTAGATTTTACTGTTCCCAGAGGAACCTTAGTTAGCCCTGCGATGGTTTGATAGTCTAAATCAAGATAATAGCGAAGTCGAATAACCTCCTGCTGCTCCCTATTTAATCTTTTCATATGTCTTTCCAAGTCCAGTTGTTGTTCTGTTTGTTCATAGCTCTCTTGATATACTTCTTCCTGATAATCTTCAAAAAAAACTAGTTTTTTCTTTCTTCGCAGTATATCCCTGCAACAGTTCACCAAGATTGTTTTACTCCAGCTATAAAAGGCCTCTTCTTTTCTAAGCTGATGTATTTTGTCATAGATTTTGAGAATCATGTCCTCCATAGCATCTAGAGCATCCTCTTGATTCCCTAAATAGGTATAGGCTAATTTATAATAGTCATTTTTTTGTTCCATAATCAAGGCAACCAAGGCATCCTTCTCCCCTTTTTTTGCCTGTTTTACCAATAAGGCTATATCCAATGGAGCACCTCCTTTTTCTATAAGATGGTTCTACCAGCTAAAAAGTTCATTCATTTTTTATAGAAAGTAAGTTGCAGCAGGGATATATTGTTTCTAAATGAAAACAGGAGTAAGCATTTGCTCACTCCTTAGTGCCACTTTGGTATTTGAAAGGTTCCTTTTTTAATCCTTTCATTTTCTTCTTCAGATACAATATAAGCTGAAACCCCTTGTTTTTCATAGGCCTTCACTTGTTTAACAGCATCTTCTCTTGTCATTGACTCTGATATAAATGAGTCAGTACGAATCACATATCGCTTTTCCAAAAGATTACCTCCCATGTAATTTCTAGTCTCTTATCTTAGTATTAACTTTTTACACAGGTCTAGTTTAGGTAATAATTGGTTGTTAAAAAAAATATATGGATGAAATATATCCCCTAGTATTTTTGTCCATAAAGCTCCGCAATCTTTACAATAGTCTCTACCGCTTTTTCCATTGCAAAGGTTGGAATATACTCATATTTTCCATGAAAATTATGACCTCCTGTAAAAATATTAGGTGTAGGCAGACCCATATAGGAAAGCTTTGCTCCATCCGTTCCTCCTCGTACAGGTGTGATCATTGGCGCTACGCCAACTGCCTTCATGGCTTCAAAGGCAATATCAATGATATGTTTAACAGGTTCAATTTTTTCACGCATGTTATAATACTGATCCGTTAATTCCAAGGTGATTGTATTTTCCCCATACTTCTTTTGAAGTTCTTTCACAATATCTTGTAAAACTTTCTTTCTCTCCATAAATCTTTGCGGATCAAATTCTCGAATAATATAATTCATTTTTGCTTCTTCCACATCGCCGGACAGGCTTGTTAGATGATAAAACCCTTCATATCCCTCAGTATAAGCAGGTGTTTCATTTGCAGGCAGTGCAGAGGCTAATTCTACAGCAATCAGCATAGCATTAATCATTTTATCTTTAGCAGAACCTGGATGAACGTTTCTACCCCAGATTGTAATCTTTGCTCCAGCAGCATTAAAGTTTTCATATTCTAGCTCTCCTAAAGGTCCTCCATCAATGGTATAGGCATATTTTGCTCCAAACTTTTCAACATCAAAGAGATCTGCACCTCGCCCAATTTCTTCATCAGGAGTAAATCCTACTTTAATTCTTCCATGGGCAATCTCTGGATGCTGTATAAGATATTCCATAGCAGTAATAATTTCAGCAATTCCAGCCTTATTATCAGCTCCCAACAGGGTTTTTCCGTCGGTGGTAATAATATCTTTACCCTTATAATCCCTTAGTTCTGGAAAATCTACGGGAGATAGTATAATATTGCTCTTTTGATTTAGAATAATACCATCCCCATCATAGTTCTTAATCAATTGTGGCTTTACATTTTCTCCTGAAAAATCAGGACTCGTATCCATATGAGCAATAAAGCCAATAACCGGTACTTCTTTTTCTATATTTTCAAAAAGAGTAGCCATCACATAACCATTATCATCTACAGTAACCTCTTTTAATCCGATTTCTTCTAGCTCTTTGGCTAGGGTATAGGCAAAGATTCTTTGTTTCTCAGTACTCGGACAGCTTTTCCTATTTTCATCGGATTTTGTATCGTATTGTACATATTTTAAAAACCGCTCTACAACCTTTGTCACTAGATTCCCTTCTTTCTTTTATCTATACTTCATACAGCCTCTTCTATAGCCCCAATCTGTGTCAAATTTTCCATAATTGATTAGAATAATCCTATATCCTGATGGTTATACTTTTATCAGAGAGGAGGAGGAGTATGCAAGAACAATTCTTAGATCCCCTAAAAGAGCTGAATTATGCCCATCTTACAAGCGCTCAAGAAGAAAGACTGCGTGAACTTGAGAAAGAATTTAACAAAGAATTTGAAAAGCAGTCTTACTTTATGGTAATGGAGAGATAAAAAGCTTTTGCTTTTTGTCTTTTTTATTTACATGCTTGCTATTTTATCATATCCAGATATTCTGTGTTTTTTTGGCGTACAAAGGCCATCGTTGCCGATTCTGCATGACCAGGATAGATTCGAACTGCATCATCCCACTTAGAAATCTTATTTACAATAGATCTTTTCATAGCATCTGCACTGCCGCCTTCCAAATCTGTCCTGCCTAGGTCATCATCAAAGATAGTATCTCCTGTGAAGGCCATATTTTCTCCCTGCACCATCAAACAAATACTTCCAGGAGTATGCCCAGGCGTATGAATAACCTCTAGTACAATCCTTCCAGCTTCAATAATATCTCCGTCAGATAAAATTCTATCGGGGGCAATAGACAAGGCTCTGCGATAGCCCCTGGCAGAATGGTTGATAGAAGGATCCTTCAAGCCCTCCACATCCTTTTTGTGAATGGAAACAGGACATTTGTATTTGCTTTTTAGCCCTTCAACTACACCAATATGATCATAATGATAGTGAGTTAGGACAATTTCCTTAGGATTTAGATGATGCTTTTGAATATAATTGATAAATACAGATTCTTCATCTCCTGGATCGATAATAATGGCCTCTAAGGACTCTTCGTCGAAAAGAATATATCCATTGGCTTCTCCCATACCAACAATAAATCTTTCAAATTTCACACTATCTACCTCCCTTTAATATATTATTATCCCCAATCCTTCTCTTTGTAACAGTATCATTATAGTAAATTTTCCCATGATCAGCAATTGTAAAATTAATTTTTGGAGGCCTATTGTTCTTTGTTATAGGGTGTATTATGATACAAATATAACATATTATTGTATTTACCACGAAAGGGGTAGAGGATATTGAGCAAACAATTTTTAGATTTGGAAAAGGGAATTCATGAAATCAAATTAAGACAAATGGGCGGGGAAGTTGAAGTAATTCAGGGGATCATGCACTATGTAAGCTTCAACATTGATGAAACTCCTGTCAAGTATGTTTATCATATCAATAAAAAAGGTAAATTTTTCCTACAGCGGCGTTCACCCTATCGTGTCAAAGTAGGTACATTCGAAACCCACGAAGATGTTATCCAAATTATTCGCCAGGATCTTGCACAGATGAAAAATGCAAAGAAAAGTAAAAAGTTTGACAAATTTATTGAAATCAGTCAGTCCTTCAACTGTCTTATGAGAGATTTTGAAGAGCTGTTTTTAAATTACAATGTCTCTCATGTCCAAACAAGTAAAATTGAAGATTCTATTCATCAACTAAAAGATTTGATCAATGAAACAAAAAATATCAGTAAACCCGTATATTTTGATAAAGACCCGGAAAATGTATAACCGGGTTTTTCTTTTTGTAAATTTTCCATTAAGTTTTTTTCTGCAAAAGTTTTCCTTTATGGGATCTACTTCATTTCCTTTATAATCAACGCATCCTTAAGGAATATATCGTGAAACTAGTCTACTGAAACATAGTTTCTATTAATCCCATATTTTTCAAAGAATCTCCTCTAATATTAGATTATTTCATTATTTAATCTTTTTACAAAAAGGTTTACAATAAATACATTATTCGTTCTCACAACGAAAATATATCCTTGTAAAGGAGGAGTCCTTTTGTCTCATTCAGTACAGATGTACCTTGCAGTCGCTATCTTTATCCTTACTTATGCCATTATCATATCTGAAAAAATTAATCGTACTACGATTGCATTTTTTGGGGCTGTCCTCATGGTGCTGTTTCGAATTATCGGTTTGGATCAGGCCATTAAAGCCATTGACTTTCACACCATCGGGCTGTTGATTGGTATGATGGTCATGGTGAATATTTTAAAACGTACAGGACTCTTCGAATTTATCGCAATTAAGTCAGCAAAATTAACAAAGGGAGAGCCCCTTCCTATTTTGCTTATGCTTTCAACCATTACGGCTATTTCTTCGGCCCTACTGGACAATGTCACAACGGTACTTTTAGTAGCTCCAGTAACTTTAGTTATTACTGAAGAACTAGAAATCAACCCAATTCCTTTCATGATAGCACAAATACTCTCAGCCAATATTGGAGGAACTGCTACCCTTATCGGAGACCCTCCCAACATTATGATTGGCAGTGAAACCCATCTGGGATTTATGGATTTTATTATTAACCTTGCACCTATTGTAATCTTTATTTATGTAGTAACTATACTGATATTAAAAATTATTTTTAAAGAACAACTTCACGTGAAGGATGAACTCAAAGTAAAAATAATGGATTTTGATGAGTCCCGCGCTTTAAAAGACAGACCCCTACTCATAAAATCTCTAACTGTGTTAGCTATCACCATCTTAGGTTTTAGTTTACATCAATTTATAGGTTTGGAAACGGCTACTATAGCTTTGGCAGGAGCTTCATTCCTGCTGCTAATTAGCAAAACCGATCCTGAGGAGATATTTCACGAAATTGAATGGCTTACTATTTTCTTTTTCCTGTTCTTATTCATATTGGTAGGTACACTAGAAGATTTGGGTATCATTGAAATGATAGCCAAGGGAGTTATTGGTATTACCCAGGGGAATTTGCTCTTTACTGCCTTTTTAATTCTATGGATTTCTGGTATTGCTTCTGCTTTTTTAGACAATATTCCCTTTGTAGCAACTATGATCCCTCTCATCCATAGTATTGGCAGCCTTACCTCCATGAATATTGAGCCCCTTTGGTGGGCACTGGCTTTAGGCGCTTGCCTAGGTGGCAATGGAACTCTCGTGGGAGCTTCAGCCAATGTGGTCGTAGCAGGCATATTAGAAAAACATCGCCATCGGATTTCCTTTATGGATTATATGAAAATTGGTTTTCCTTTGATGCTGCTTTCTATTGTAATCTCAACTGTATATCTATACCTATTTTATTTGTAGAAGGTTTCCTTCTATCTCATTTTTATAAAATAACAAAAGCCTAGATTTGTCTTTTGGCAAATCTAGGCTTTTGTTTTGGGGATTACTAATGTACCGCCTCTGCTTTTCTCTTTGCATTTGCTTCCATATATTCTTTAACCTTTGCATCATCAAGTCGATAAAATAACATCAGTATTAATGCAAAGGCAGCACAAGCAGCTGGAATAGTTGATATAATATTCAGCAAACCCCTCACAAAGTCAGGGGTTGCTTCAACAGTTGCGCTATACCCAATAGCCGAGAGCCCAAATCCAATGATAGCGCCACTTAATGCCACACCAATTTTAATAGGCATTGCGTACATAGCCATAATAAAAGCTGCCCCATCTTTTCCCGTCTTATACTGACCATATTCTGCTGCATCCAAATACATTGCTGGTGCAATTGCCATTCCCATAGTTAATCCAAAGCTGGCAAAGCTTACCAATGCAGTATAAATAAAAGGATTTGTACTGGCAGGAATGCGCACCAAACCAAAAGCCACTATAGGAATCACACAAGATAAAAGATAGGTTGATTTCTTTCCGAGTCTTGCTACAATAAAGGGGGCGATCAGGCTTCCTAAAAAGTTAACAACATTTGTACAAACCATATACATCGTAATTAATGCTAAATTGCCTACCGCATACTTAAAATAATAGGTAGCCATTCCCAATACAGCAAACATAGCTGCGTTTCGAATGCAATCTGCTCCCATGATTGTTAATAACTGTCCATTGCCAAAAATTTGCTGAACCATTTCTTTAACGGTTAAGCCTGTTCCTCCTGTACCACTCAATTTCTTATTGGGGTCATAGGGATCATATTCCTTTGTTACCCTAAAAACATTCCAGTATCCCACTACCTGCAATACAGCAAAAATAACCATGGTATAAAGAAAGCCATTGCCTTCATTTCCCCCACCTAACCATGCCACAAGGGGCATAAAGGCCAAACTAAAAACAATATTTGCAGCAGTTTGAAATTGAATTTTTTTCGTAGACAGGCTTATTCTATCAGCTGATGTTTTTCCCAGAATACCCATTAATCCAAAATGTCCATTATTCGTAAGATTTACACATACATGGGCAATGACATAGCAACTTCCAAGAAAAATTGTTTTTAAAGTCATATCCATATCAAGGTTTGTGAACATCAATATAAAAAACAAACATGTAATTGGTGGCGTCACAAGAAGCCAGGAACGGAATTGTCCCCATTTTAACTGCACTTTTTGTAAAATGCCTCCTGTTATGGGTAGAGAAATCGCATCCCCAATTCTTGCAATCAGTAAAATTGTTCCCATTGTTGCCGCACCAATCATTGCAATATCTGTGAGAAAATAAGCATAGTAGGATACAGCAATCATCATCATCATATTAAAAGTAAAATCCGCAAAACCATAAATAGTTATAATCGAAGGCGGAACATTTTTATCTTTCATTTGGAAGCCCCTTTCTTTCATGCTTAAATCAACAAAAACATGAGATACTGAAATAACATTTCTTCGTAACCTTGAAGCTTTGGAGCTCCAAAATCTGACACATTAGGATTCTGTTCCCTATACAGTTCCCAGGTTTTAAAGTACTTGCTCTCTAATTTTCTTGAAGGAAGCGGCTTATACTCTGCCTGATTAAATTCCATGCCTGCTGTTTCTCCCGCATTGCTGTAAACTGCATAATCACGGACATATTCTGCAACTGCACATAGATTTTCCATTTTGATATCATTAATTGTAAGAGGCTGTTTGTCTAGTGAGAAAATATATTTCCCTCCAGGGGCCATAACATCAATCATTTCTTTTGCTTTATCGATACATTGCTGTTTCGTATGGGTCTTAAGCATCGTCACAGGAAATAATCCAAATAAAATATGTTTCTTTCCAAGCTTTTCCTTAATCATTTTTGGATCTCCATACTCAAACATCATCACTGTATCTGTAGGTAATTCATATAGATAATCAAGGTATCTGGTCCAATCATCTTCACAGAATATTTGACAATGAATTCCCATGGAAGCATATTCTTCAACAAGTTTTTTAAAGCTTGGCCACCATAGTTTTGCAAAATCCTTTTCTCTCATGAATGTAGGCATGTGTAAAGGCATCATTACCGTACCATATTTTGATATGTTTCGTGGCATACCCATTTTAAGTACAATAGGATACAGAGCTTCGCATGCATCAACCAGCTTTTCAGGTATTCTTCTTATATCCATGCTAATCTCCTTAAAGCCTCTTAATTGATCTGCTAAAAAGTCAAAGGGTGCTTCTGTAAACCCGCTACTTCCAAAGGGTGCTCCTGGATAATACCCGTACTTTTCTACCATTTTACCTACTGGCATACCACCTTCCATCATATCATTGTTATAACCCAGTAAGCTTTTTGCAAAGCTTATCATCATTTTAACCGGATCGTTTAAATCCAATGCCTTGTACTGCCTAGGTATTACTTTTTCTAGCAAACAATCATAGGGTTTTTCAATCAAATAATCATATTCTTCCAGAAGCATTCCTACAACTTCTGGATGTTGAAAAAATCCATTTGAACCCATCACAAAGGATTGAGATTCTAAAGCTTGATAATAAGATGGATATCGAAGAGATGCCACGGCTGGACAGACATCAGCGTACAGGGTTTGACAAAGCTTATCTAAAGCCTCTTCTATCATAGAAGGCTTCCATTGAGCTTCTACCAAATCCAATCCACCAAATCCTGCCACTGCTTCAAAGGGCAGCGAAATATTCACAGGAACTCTTTTAGGGATCTTATTATCGAATATGTCATGAAAAATACCAGTTCTCTCTTGTTGCAAACCCTTTACATCACTCATATTATTTCACCCACTCTTGACAGATTTTTACGCCTTCTGCAGCGTTTGTAGTAAAAGCATTTGCTCCGATCTGCTCGCAAGCCTCTTTTGTAACTGGATTCCCTCCGATGATTATCTTAATATCCTCTCTTAATCCTGCCTCTTGTAATTTATCCACAGTACTTTTCATGGCATCCAAGGCCAATGTCAATACCCCACTCATACCGACTATTTTGGGTTTAATTTCTTTAATTTTTTCAACAAAGATGTTGGCTGATACATCAATACCTAGATCATACACATCAAATCCTGCTGCTTCAGACATACTCTTAAAAATGTTTTTTCCAATATCATGTAAGTCTCCTTCTACAGTGCCTAAAACTATGGTTCCCACCTTGGCTGTATTTCCACCGCCTATTACAGGTTTTAACACATCAATGGCGCTAGAAAGCAACTCTCCAGCAAATATAAGATCCCCTACAAAATACTCTCCCCTGTCAAACAAATCTCCTACAATCGACATACCCTGTTGACAAGCATTCACTACTTGCTGTGCCTCTTCTTCGGTAGGATTATTGGCAACAAATTCATTTAGAAGTTCTAGTATTTCTTGTTCTTCTAGGTCCCCTACCATTTGAGATAAAGCTTTTAAATCCATCACAATATTACCCCCTAATTCATAATAAGTTCTGATGCCATTTGCTTAATCATGTAGTTACATGTATAAACTTATACATACATATAATTACATGTATATACAGATTTAATTAGCAAGTTGTATGCCAAAATATCTATGTTCTATTGATATCTCCTATTTAATTGTACTGACTGCTTTTGAGTACTTTATTATAAAAATCGAACCCCTGGCCTTTAAAAAGAGACTGTGTCAGTATGACACAGTCTCTTTTTAAAACATGCAAACGTTTTCTCTTTTCTAATAAACCTGTAGCATCATTACACATGTGCCATATTGACACATTCAAACCCATCGATTAGCTTCTTCTATACTGTCTGTGCTTTTCTTTTATCTATTTCCTCCTGGTAATCATTCAGCTTTTCCCTCGTCAATCTATAACCAAATGCCATTATCACACCAGAAACTAAAGAAAATATGCCAGGGATGAATAAGAATACATTAATAACTGCCGTTTTTAATTCCAAAGAAGCAGCGGCGGGGTCAACACCTGCTACAAAGCCTGCTGCCGCTAATACAAAAGGAATAATGGTTCCTCTGGATATAATAGCTGTTTTAAGAGACAGGTTCATAAGGCCCATAATAAAAGCATTGGCATTTTTTCCAGTCTTCCACTCTCCATATACAACCACATCTGAGTATAGACTCACCATTACTGCTGTCAGCACCCCAAGAAATGCCCTGGCAACTACAACAAATACAAAAAACATGGTTATATTCATAGCAACAAATTTGCATAGAATCAAAGACCCTGCCAATCCAAAGAGACCAAAAATTGCTGAATTTCTTGTAGTCAAGATTTTTGCAATACTTCCGCTGACATAGGCACCTAACACCTGTGCAATGGCTCCTACCAATAGGTAAATGGGAAGTAACGACATATCCTGTGCTACATAGGTAAAGTAGTAGGCAGCTGCTGCAGTCATGATAAAGTTTGCCATATATCTAAAAAAATCTCCTATAAGCAATACAATAAGGGGTGGATTCTGAAAGAGACTCTTCATCATAATGCTAGCAGGCACTTTCTCTGATTTCTTAGCTCCCGCAGCTATGCTGGATTCTTCGTTTTCTACTGGTTCATATCCATCGGTTATTCTAAAGACAATCCAGTATCCAATCATCATAGTGAGAGCCATAATTCCTGCTAACAGCGTAAACCCTAATATTTCGTTTCCTGTTGTTCTACCTAACAGAAATGCCAAAGGCATGCCAATATAGGAAAAAAACACTCCCGATAAGGCAGTCCAAGTCCCTCTTCTTGAAGCTAAGAAGCTGCGTTCTTCAGGGCTATTTGCCATTACAGAGATTAGGGAAACGTTTCCAACCCAGCCAATATTCCATATAATATGACTTAAAATAAATCCAGCGCATACAATGGCCGCAGCAATGGGTTCAGGTCCTATTTTAGTAAACTGAAACATAAATAACAGCACAACAAAGGGTGGCGCGATCAGCAGCCATGAACGATTTCTTCCCCATTTTAGTGCTTTTGTACCACTAATGATGGCACCGTAAAAAGGCGATAAACAAGCATCCACAATGCTTGTTATAGAACCTATGAGAGCAACCATAGGCAGTGAAAATTTTGCCACATTTGTTAGAAAGAATACAAAACAATAAAGTTCGACACTAGTCATTAGGGAGAAACCAAAGTCACCAATGCCATAAAAACGTTTTATAGCTTTACTTAATGGTTTTTTCATAAACTACACACTCCTCAATATTTATTGATAAGAATTAAATATTTGGAAAGTTATAGGTATCTGACTGAACATTCAACCATCTACTGGATAGGATGAGAGCATTATTCCCTGTTGATCCTTCGTAAAGCTGTAGGGACTAACGCTCCCATCATCCCCTACGGTTAGTTGGTTATTTATCCCTGATACTACAATAAAAGGAACATCAGAAATTGGAATATCCTTTCTTCAAAACCCTGAAGTTTCTCTTGCCCAAAATCAGAAACTTCAGGATGGGAAGCTTTGTATTCCTCCCAGGTCTTGTAATATTTACTTTCTAGTTTTCTTGATGGTAGTGCTTTATAATCTTCTTTATTAAACTGCATTCCTGCAGTTTCTCCAGGATTGCTATAGACACCATAGTCTCTAACACATTCCGTAACCGCTTTGAAGTTTTCCATATTGATATCATGAATGGAAAGTGGACTTTTGTCTAAACAGAATATATA
>JBFNEZ010000044.1:0-22240 GCA_040797825.1 Thermotaleaceae bacterium
TTTATAAGTAATAACTGGATAGGCTTTCTTGTCCGATGTAGCATAGCACATCATCAAACGTAGGGGTTGCAAACCTTGCAACCCGCCTATACCACATCTATCCACAATTGGGAAATGACTTTATAAGGATATATCCTTTTCAAGCACGTTCTTAATCATAGCCTAAAATTTAAATGAACCTTTTTTTATTTCGTGACTAAATAGATTATGAAAGGGTAATTAGAAAGGAGGACTTTCGAAGATGTTGAAAGGATGGTTCCTATGAATTATGAAAATTTAGATAGCCTTGTGGATCTATATGGCAATTCTCTTTATAAATTTTGCTATAAGCTTACACAAACAAAAGCAGATGCAGATGATTTATATCAGGAAACTTTTTTGAAAGCCGTAGAACAATGTCATAAAATTGATGATAGTAAGAATCCTAGAGGATATCTCATTTCCATCGCAATATACATATGGAAAAGTAGGGGCCGCAAATACGCACGACGACAAAGATTGGTTCCAAGCGCAGATATAGAGGAGATTTCTTTAGAAGCAGATAATTATAATCTAGAAAATGACATCATTTCTAGGGATTTAAATCATTGTGTCAATACCATTGTCAATTGCCTTGATGAAAAGTTTAGGATACCGCTGTATCTGTATTATACGGTGGAAATGACAGTGGAAGAGATATCCTCTACTTTAAGAATTCCAAAGGGTACGGTTAAAAGTAGGCTGCATAAGGCTAGAACCCTTATAAAAAAAAGACTGGAGGCTGTTGGATATGAATCAACAACATCATAATTCCATAGATTTATTACTAAAAAAAACCCTTTCTTCTCCACATGCTCCAGAAGAAGTTTTAAATCAAAAAACAAAAAATCTTATGAAGGAGAAGATATCTTTGGGAAAAACAAGTAGAAAAACAATGCCAAAATCAATCTTAATTGCATCCATGCTGATTATAGCCATGTCAGTGACAGCCTTTGCAGTATGGAATTTGCTTTCCGCTGACCAATTTGCCGATCACATCCAATACCCTGCCCTAGCTGAGGCGTTTAGAAGTGAAGGAGCTATACAAATCAATGAATCAGTAACTTCTAACGGGTATAAAATTACTTTATTGGGTATTGTTTCGGGTAAGGGTCTTACACCCCTTCCAGACGATGCTGAAGTAGAAGCTGAAAAAAGCTATGCAGTGGTGGCTATTGAGAATTTAAATGAAAAAATGCCGGATACGTCAGAGGATTCGTACGATGAAGTACCATTTTTTATCTCTCCACTTATCAAAGGTCTCCTCCCCTGGCATATCAATATAGCAACAATGGGAGGAGGTTATTCATCATCGGTCATCGATGGAATTATGTATCGGCTGATTGAATGTGATTCGATTGAAATGTTTGCTGACAGAGATATTTACCTTGCTGTATCCTCTTCAACCTTTTATGACATAAATGCTTTTGCATTTGACTTTGAAACTGGTGAAATAAGCCCAAATCCTGACTATCAAGGTGTCAATGTATTATTCACCCTGCCAATTGACAAGAAAAAAGCTGATCCAGAAAAAGCGCAACAATTCTTGAACGAACGATATGATGGTGATTATAAAAAAGAGATGCGAAAGATTGAAATTCATGTTAAGGTCCAACAGTATTTAGATGAAATTTTCTTGGGAGAGCGCACAGAAGAGCAAGTAAGGTCAAAAGTTATCCCGTTTTTAGAAGAAAGATACAAGGGAGAATATACAGAGGAAATGATTGAAGAGATAATTAATACGGCTATGCTAAAAGAAAGCAGTGAAAATGTTAAAATAATACTTCAGGAATAACAAAATGGAATCAATTTTATTGAAGCTATTTATCAAGATTTATATACCTATACACATATTCCCATGAATGCATAGGAGATATGAGAAAATTTTTCCCCAAAGCTTCATCGAAGGCCCTATTTTCAAAGCCTTCGATGAAGCTAATGAAAAAGAGATTTCATTAGCCCACTTATGCAACTATATGATGATAAATGGAGAGAATAGATTTTTTTCAATAAGGGCAAAGAGAAGCTATTTTGCTCCTCTTCTCATTGCTACTTTATTTGATTCCTTTTGCTTGCATACTATTTCTCTACCATCATTTTCTTTACAATATTGGGAACAAAGTTTTGTTCCTCCATAGACGGACGGATATAAAAGGTATTCTCTTGACGCTCGGGCAAAGTAATCGTGGGTTTATTAATTTCTTGGTACTCGATCTTAGTCAATAAATGGGCAATACAGTTTAATCGGGCATGCCGCTTGATGTCAGCATCTACCACATACCATGGAGATTCTTTGGTATCCGTATGCAAAAACATATTGTCTTTTGCTATAGAGTACTCCACCCAATGGGCCCTAGACTCCAAATCCATAGGGCTGATTTTCCACATTTTTGTCGGATCATTGATTCGATCTTGAAAGCGTCGCTCCTGTTCTTCGTCGCTGACAGAAAACCAGTATTTGATGAGAATAATCCCTGAACGAATCAACATATTTTCAAATTCTGGACAACTTCTTAGAAATTCTCCATACTCTTCATCGGTGCAGTACCCCATAACCTTCTCTACTCCTGCACGGTTGTACCAACTCCTATCGAAAAGAACCATCTCTCCAGCTGCTGGCAGATGGGCAGCATATCGCTGAAAATACCATTGACTTTTCTCCCTCTCTGTTGGAACTCCTAAAGCTACGATACGACAAGTTCTAGGGTTTAGTTTTTCCGTAATCCGTTTAATCACGCCCCCCTTTCCGGCGGCATCTCTTCCTTCAAAGATTACAACCACTTTTAGCTTCTTTTCTTTAATCCAGTCCTGTAGCTTGACCAATTCAATCTGTAGTTCTTCTAACTTTTGTTCATAAGCCTCTTTACTGATTTTTTTGCATTTTTTATTTTTACCCATATAATCTCCTTTATTATTTTCATTTCATGAAAATAGATTTTTTCCCACAGACTCCATATCTTTATAATAATAATTATATTGCTGATAGGAAAATAATACAAGCTGTTGAACTTTTGTAGCTGCTAAAATCCTCTTTCACACAATCATAAAGTGCCAACTTTAAATGCTCCACCCCTCAGCAGTTTCTCTTATAGCCAAAAATCTTTTGTAAATCCCTTCTTCTTTAATGAGCTTCTCGTGATTTCCTCGTTGAACAATAGATCCCTCATCTACCACTAGTATTTGATCGGCCTTTTGGATAGTCGCCAGACGATGAGCGATGATTAGAATGGTTTTGTCGTAAATCAAGGCGCTGATGGCTTGTTGAATTGCATGTTCATTTTCTGGATCCACACTGGCAGTTGCCTCATCTAAAATAACAATGGGAGCGTTTTTCAATATTGCCCTTGCAATGGATATTCTTTGTTTTTCTCCACCAGAAAGGGTAGAACCCCCATCTCCAATCATGGTTTCATATCCATTGGGAAGCTCCATGATAAAATCATGGCAGCACGCTTTTCGAGCTGCCTCCACCACTTCCTCAAAGCTAGAATTGGGTTTCCCGAAACGAATATTGTTCAACACTGTATCATGAAATAAATAAACGTTTTGAAATACCATACTTATATTTTTAAGCAAACTGTCACAGCTCATCGCCTTTACATCCATGCCACCTATGGATACACTACCCCTATCCACATCATAGAATCTGGCAATCAAACTGCATATGGTAGATTTTCCACTTCCAGAAGGCCCAATGATAGCAGTAGTCGTATTCTCTGGAATGTAGAAGGACACATTCTTTAATACATCTCTATCCTCATAGGCAAAGGTGACATCCTGAAACTGAATATCATAATTGAAAATATTAATATTCTTGCTGTCTTTATCAATAAATTCTGCATTCTTTATATCATCTAGTTTATCCATAGTAGCATCAATAATTTTTAAAACATGGGTTGCACCATTTGCTGCTTCAATATTGCCAAAAATGACAAAGGAGAAAATCGTCATCATGAGCATGGTGGGAATGTCCATGCTTCCACTTTTAGTAAGCAATGCTGATACAAGAACAACGCCTACCGATGCTGTCTTTAGGGCAAACAAATGAAGGCAGTTGTATGGAACATATTCTTTTTCGATCTTTATATTGATATCTCGGCTCATTTTATATGCACTGTGAATAGCTTCCTTGGAAATACCCTCCTGCTTAAAGGCCTTAACCACAGCTATTCCCCTCATATATTCAATAGTGGCCCCAATCATGCTATCCTGAGCCCTTTGGTGTATAGGTGCATTCTCCTCACTTTTACTTCCTAATTTTTTTAACGCCAATGCCGAAAATAAGATGCCTGCCCCTGCAATCAAGGCAATCCATAGATTATAAAATACCAGACAAAAAACCAAGGTAAAGGCACTAATATAACCATTTACTACCACATCGATCATTTTCATTCCAAACATCTCAATAAAGGATAGATCTGTTGTTACTGCAGAAGCAATCTCTCCAGCTTTTCTTTTACTAAAAAAACCTAGCGATACCCGCTTTAATATATCTCCAATTAAAATCCTTTGTTCTGCTGTTACTTCGCAGCCAATACTTTCTTGGGCAGTAGCTCTAAGATAGGCAAATAAAAATCTCCCTCCCACAGCAAAGATCATAAATCCTAATATGTAAAAGACCCACTCCATTGTCAGCACACGATCGCCCTTCATATCCTCTAAAATGAGATTTAATCCATAGGAAGTCCCTATGATGGGCAAAGCTACCATGATCGTATGAAAGAATGAATATATAAATCCCAAGTACAATCTTTTTTTTCGCTCTCCAGACCAATGAATAATCCGTTTTATGGTTTTAAGCATATTGTTTCAATGCTCCTTTCTCTCTGATTGCAGCCCATTTTTTAGCACCAATATGGGCTGTCCACATATCTTTGTAAAGTTGGCAGCTCTCTAATAGTTCTTCATGGGTACCCACATCTGTAATCCTTCCTTTTTCCATTACCACTATCTGATCAGCTCCTTTGATTGTTGATAATCTATGGGCAATAACTAACAGTGTTTTCCCTTTCGTAAGAGCTGCGATAGATTTTTGAAGCTTATCTTCGTTTTCTGGATCTGTGAAAGCTGTGGCTTCATCCAATATCACAATAGGTGCGTTTTTTAGAATAGCTCTTGCGATAGCAATCCTTTGCTTCTCTCCTCCCGATAGTTTTCTACCTGCTTCTCCTGCATTTGTATCATAGCCATTATCCAATTTTCTAATAAATTCGTCACAACAAGCTGCCTTTGCTGCTGCTATAACTTCTGGATCACTTGCCTTTGGATTTCCCAGTCGAATGTTCTCCATCAGTGAGCAGTTAAACAAAAAATTGTCTTGAGTTACAAAGCTTACTAAATCTGCTAACTGATTCAAGGGCAGCTTTTTAATATTCGTTCCTTCAATTGTAATTGCTCCATCATCTACATCCCAAAACCGTGCAATCAGCCTGGCTACCGTGGATTTCCCACTTCCTGAAGGCCCAACAAGGGCTGAGAAGGTTCCTTGGGGGAGTTTTAGATTGATATTATCCAAGGCTTTTCGTTCTAGATGATTGAGGGATTTATCTTTATTTTTATTATAGGAAAAAGACACATTTTTCAATTCAATATCGTATTTTTTAAGTTCCACTTTTTCAGTGGAATTTTCAAGTTCCCTTAGATTTAAAAATTCATCTGCATCTTTTACTGCATATTCTATAGATTTTAGATCGTTCACAAATACAGTGAAACTGGTTAAAGGACCTACAATTCCTAAAGATAGTATCACACACATAGCAAGCTCTGCTGGATTTAGTGACCCCTGAATATAAAGATACATCCCTATAGGCATGGTACCTAACAAGGTTGAAGGCAAAACTGCACCCCCAAAGTTCATCAGTTTCCAAGTACTTTTAAACCAATTCAATGTATAGGTTTTAAAGCTTTCTACTGCTTTTTCAAATTTTTCATAGGAGGATGTTGACTGATTAAATGCCTTAATGACTTCAATTCCCTCCACATATTCTACAATTACGCTGTTCACATGATTGCTTGCTTCCATATAATCCGCATACTGTTTATTAAATGTTCTCATCATTGTTCCATATACAATAACTGCTAAGGGTATTGTAATCATCGATGCCAGTGCCATACGCCAATCTATCATAGTAAGATATATAAATACCCCCATGGGCAAAAGCAAATTGGATACCCCTTCTGGAATAAGGTGAGCTAGTGGTAATTCAATGGTTTCTACACGATCTATAATAATGCTTTTCAGTTTTCCCACAGGTTGATCGATTACAGTTCCAAGGGGCGCTCCCATCAATTTGTCGGCCATCTTATTTCGCATATTTTCTAATATACTGTATGCAGAAATATGGGCCAGTACGGTGGATATAGCATAAAATACAAGTTTTACACTGTATCCTCCAATACATATCCCGCCCCAAAGGATTATCTCCTCTGTTGTTGCCTTTTCATTGATAAACAGTATTATAATTTGATAAACTCCTACATAGGGTATCAATCCTCCTGCAACACTAATGATGGCACATATTACTGACATAACCATTGCAGCCTTGCAAGAACTAGCAAAATGCAAAACAATCTTCAACCAATTTTTTTGTTTCATCTTCCTTTTCCACCTCTCAAAAACATTTTAGGGATTAGTTAGATATATCTAACTAATCCCTATTTTAATTCTGTATTATCCACACTGCCACTCCTAAAGTTCTATACTTGCTCCATTTAGACATAAAATTTGCAATGCAGCTTCTTAACCAAAATTTTAGGCACTACTAAGCTTTTTCATGAAAAATGATAGTACTCTTTTTTCTCCTTCATCATTCAAAGGATATGCATCTATTACTTTACCCCTTTCAAAATGCAGAACATAGGTGCAACACTTGAGTATGAATTCTAAATCATGGGAAATAATAAATAGTGTTTTTCCCATATGCTGCAGTTCTTTAAGATTATCCGATACTTCTTTCATATGACGCAAATCAAGACCGCTAGTAGGTTCGTCAAATATAATGATTTCCCGTTCTGAAGCAATGGCACTTGCAATTGCTACCCGTTGTTTTTCTCCTCCTGATAAAGACATAGGATGCAAATCTTTCATATTTATAAGATTCAGACCTTCCAAAATTCTCTCTGCCTTTACTCTGTCAGGCTTATCCATACTTAGTAGTATTTCATCCAGCACACTTTCAGTGAAAAGTTGATGATTCACATCCTGCATAACCATATAGCAATGTTTCAAGCGTTCTCGGCTCTTATATATTGTCCCTTCGAGAAATAATGCCCCCTTGCAGTTTTTTTCCAGCCCGCATAAACATCTGGCAAAGGTTGACTTTCCTGCTCCATTGTGCCCAATAACTGCAATAGCGCTCCCTTTGGGTATTTTTACAGTTCCTACATCAATCCCAAAGGATTGCCTATTATAGGAAAATCTAAAATCAGATAGACATAAATCTCTAGATTGAGAAGCTCCCGTTCTGTTATTCCTTTCCAGCTTATCTAAATAGAGAACCCTTAACCCCATCCTTGAAAGCTCTGACATATGGGTATTTTTTATTTCTTTTGGATTGAATTCTTTTTCTATTCTTCCATCCTTCATATATAAGATGCGATCAACAAGCTCTCTAAGAAAATAAAGCCTGTGCTCTGCAATAATAATTGTCTTCCCCTTACCTTTCCAGAACGCAATCAAATATCTCAGTTCCTCAATAGCCGCCGCATCTAGGTTGGAAGATGGCTCATCAAGCACGAAAATTTCTGGATGACATGTAGATACAGAGGCACAAGCAATTTTTTGCTTTTCTCCCCCTGATAATTCAAAAATACTTCTGCCCATTAAGCCTTGTAGTTTAAATTCTGATACTGTTTCAGCTATTCGCCTGTCTATTTCATCTACAGGTAATCCCTTATTCTCGCAGCCAAATGCAAGTTCACTTGTGGTATCTACATTAAAAAATTGTGAACGAGGATTTTGAAAAACCGATCCTACCATTTTTGCAGTTTCATAAAGGGGTAGTTTATAGATTTCTTGATTACAAATCAATACTTCTCCCATAAGAGAGCCTTCATAATAATTAGGTATTAATCCATTTATCAGCCGTGTTAAGGTAGTTTTTCCGCAGCCCGATTCTCCACATAGCAACACTACTTCTCCTCGCTCAATTCTCAAATTTATATCTATTACCCCTTTTTCTCTTTGACCCTGTCCGTAGGAAAATGATACATTTTTCAGCTCAATCATGATTCCCTCTCCTCCTTTCTAAAGAAATATAAATCCTAGAAACCCTCCTATGCCAGTAACTGATAATACAATATCCCAAATACTAAATCCGATTTTGCATATATTGGTTCTCTTTACTGGGCTTCCAAGACCTCTGGTAAGAGCAGCAGCAGAGAGCTCCTCTCCGATTTTAACGGTAGACATTAAAAGCGGCACAAGCCTATATTCCAACATAGCCAAGGGATTGTTCAAATACCTTCCCCCCCAAAAAGAAAGTCCTCTCATTTCCATGGCATCACGAATAGCTTTGGCTTCTTCTGCAATCGTTGGAAAAAAACGAAACATAACCGACATAGGAATAATGATTTGATTTGGCACACGCATACACTCCATTGCTGCTATAATTTCGCTCACTGTAGTAGTCATTACTAGATAATACCCCATGATAAAGGCTGGCATTATACGGTACAACATTCCTGAAATCATTACAACGAATATATTCAAAATCCCTTGAGTAGCGGCAACAAGGAAGTAATTGGATAAGGCTGCAGCACTATAAGCAATCAAACAGTATATTGCTGCTTTATTTTTTCCACTAACAAATAAAAGAAAAATAGGAATGGCAGCCATGGTCAGCATGATATAGGGCGTACTTCCACCAAAAATAGTAACATTAATTAGCAGCATGAGCAGCATCTTTGTTCTTGGATCCAATTTAATAACAAATCCTTCGTTTGCAATTTATCGTCCATAATCAACCTCCTCATAAGATAATCTTTCCTGAATGAAAGTTTCTGATCCCACTCCTGTGTATTGGATACTATCCGCCCCCTTCATAGATATTATTTTTTATATTTGGATGGAGATATTCCCATTATCTCTTTGAAGGCAGCCGCAAACTTACTGGGATTATTGTAACCTACTCTCCCTGCAATGGTAGTAATATTCTCATTGGACTGGTGAAGCATGGCTGCCGCAGTCTGGATTCGATGGGAGCGTATATATGCATAAATTGAAGTGCCATAGATTCCTTTAAAGCAGTTCTTCATAGTCGTAAGAGGAATCTCAAATTGACAGGATAGTTCTTCTAAGGTAAAATGATTCTCCTTATGCTTGGTAATATATTTTTCAATTTCTTTTACAGTTTCAACATGTTTTCTTTGAAAATAAGGACGTCCTTCACTGATTTTCGGGATATCTACTGCACTTAGGAACAACAGTAGTTCTAATACTTTTATTTTATAGTAATCTTTTCTAATTCTATGGGATACAGTATAAAGTTGTGTAAATATATGCTGAACAGAATTATCAGCCCGCATAATAAGGGGCATTTTTGAAAGAGAGAACTTGTTATGCAGTTCAAATATATCTATAGAGATCCCATCGAAAAGAACCGATAAGCTTTTTGCTGCTTCTTCTATGTATATCGCCACCGTAATACCCTGATAACGATTTAAGGGAAAACCATATCTGTTGTTATGATTTTCTTTGTTATCTATTTGCATATCGCCCTTCTGCAAATACATATAGGTTCCATTTTCAAATTCCCATTCTATCCGACCTTCCATGCAATGATCAATGGCTATCATTTCTACCTTGGGTTGAAATTCGGAAAAACAGCTTTGCATGTGAAAATCATTATAGAGAAGATCAATGCCTGGAAAAACACTGTAGCAGCTCATCGTCCCTTCTCCGGTCTTATCTTTCATTTTATAGACAGCACAGTCTTCATTTCTTTTTATTTTGCTGATATTTTCACCATAAAAAACCCGTTGTTCTAGAGAAAGGTCCATTTTATACACTCCATCCCAAGCTTTCCTGCTGAATATGGTAAAGTCTCTCATATAGTCCCCTTTTCTCAATCAGCTCTTGATGAGTTCCTTCTTCTACAATACGGCCATTGTCCATGACAATAATTTTATCCGCTCCTGCTATGGTTCTTAATCGATGGGCAATCACAATAACGGTTTTGCCTTCAATCAATTTTGAAATTGCCTGTTGAATCCACACCTCATTTTCTGGATCTAATGAGGCTGTTGCTTCATCTAGTAAGACAATGGGCGCATTTTTTAAAAGGGCACGAGCAATGGAAATTCTCTGTCTCTCCCCTCCAGAAAGGGTGCTTCCATTTTCTCCAAGAAGGGTTTGATATCCCTCTGGCAAATTTCCTACAAATTCATCACAGCAAGCAGCTTTGGCCGCTGCCATAACCTCTGCTTCTGTAGCATGCATATTCCCGATACGAATGTTGTTGTAGATCGTATCATTAAAGAGCACTACATCTTGAAATACAAAGGACATATAACCCATTAAGTGCTCCGGATCTAAGGTTTTGATGTCTATCCCCCCTATTTTAACAACGCCCTTGTTCACATCCCAGAACCTGGCGATTAACTTTGACAAAGTGCTCTTTCCGCTTCCGGAGGGACCAACCAATGCTGTAATCCCATCGGAAGGAATTGAAATGCTCACATCCCGAATCACTGTTTCTTCATCGGTAAGGGCGCCTGTATAACTAAAGGATACATTTTCAAAATCTATTTGATAATCTGTGATTTTTTTTTCAGCGTCTCCTTCCATAATAGGAGTTGAAAAGAGCATTCTCATACGATCGGTAGCGGTCCTCATATATAAAAGCTCTGGAAGCAAAGTAAGTTCCGTAAGTATGGGGCCATATATTCTCACCACAATTAAAAAAAACATCAGCAGAGGTATTAATTGAATTTCTCCTCCTGTTAATAAGTAGGTACCTACAAAAACTGTAAGTCCAATTCCGGCCTGTAGAACCATCTGAGCTCCTGTAATAAAAACTCCTGCTGTGAACTCCAGTTTGATTGCCATTTTCTTCATAAATCGAAAGGCATTGTCTAAGGCTGAAAATTTAGCCCCCCCCAACCCACAGGATTTAATTACTTTAATGCCCTCCAAATACTCTTGTACTTGGTCTGCCGCGCCCAGTTTAGCCGCTACATGTTTTTCACTAAGTCGGATATGTATTTTTCTGCACAAAAATATAATTAAAAATGCAATAGGTACTGTACAAAAAACGGTTAAAGCCAATCTCCATTCAAAAACTGCAAGCATCAAGCAGATGAGCGATATAGAAATAGCATTGGCTAACAGTTGAGGAATAATATGACTCAAAACATGCTCACTGGTTGCACAATCTCCCATAATATTCGTAGTAAGCTCAGATAAATCTTTTGTATTAAAAAAGCTCATGGGCAGTTTCCGGATATGTTCTGCAACACAGATTCTAGTTGCTTCCGATTCCATATATGAAGCAACGTAGGTCTTTTTGTAATCATTTTTATTTGCCAAAAATACCAGTAGTGCCCCAATTATCCCCATTCCGAAAAAGGTCCACATTTTTGCCCATGAGATTTCCTCACCCATAAAAGGCTTTAGTACTTCAACAAATATCTGAATCGTAATGGTAAAGGGAATCATTAAAGACAAGTTGGTTATGGTACAAGCTACAATGGCCTTTTTCAAATCCGAGTACCCCTTATCTGTCAACATTAAAGAATCTTTTAAATTAAACATTTGCCGCAGCCCTCCCTTTTGTATTCATTTTCCAGGCTAAGGATGTTGTATACATTTCCCACATAGTCTTGTATTTACCATTTTGTTGAATAAGTTGTTGGTGAGTGCCTTCTTCCACAAGTCGTCCTTTATCCATAACAACGATTTTATTGGCACTTCGTACGGTAGACAGGCGGTGGGCAATGATAATTACCGTTTTGTTTTGCATCAGTTTTTCGAAGGCTTTTTGTATAAGGTGTTCATTCTCTGGATCTGCAAAGGCTGTTGCTTCATCAAGAACGATGATGGGGGCATCTTTCACAATGGCTCTAGCAATAGCAATACGCTGTTTTTCTCCTCCAGAAAGATGAACACCCTTGGTCCCAATCACTGTATGATAGCCATTGGGCAGTTTTTCAATAAATTCATGGCACTGGGCAGCCCTTGCAGCAGCCATTACCTCTTTATCAGTAGCCCTTTGATTGCCGATTCTTATATTTTCTATAATACTCTGCTTAAATAGAAATACGTCCTGAAATACGAAGCTTACCTTCTCCATAAGATAATCCAACTTCATCTCTCGAATATCTACACCGCCGATTAGGACACTCCCTTCTGTCACATCAAAAAATCTGGGGATTAAATGGGCAGTGGTGCTTTTGCCCCCACCAGAAGGACCTACAATGGCTGTAACCTCACCTTGTTTTGCCCTAAAAGATACATCTATCAAAGCAGAGGTATTCCTGTCTTCATAGTAGGAAAAGGATACATTTTTGAATTCAATATCACAACGATCACTGGTTTTTGGTTGTTCTGTCTCCATTAGTGGTTTTATCTGCAGTACATCATCCATACGTTCTACGCCGCTTGAAATCCGCATGCCATCGCTCGTAACATACATAATCTTCATCATTACAGAAGCAATAGATGGTACAAATAGGAGGTAAAAAACAAAGGTATTCCCATAGCTAACATAATCTCTGGTATTTAATCCAATGAATATCCCTACAGGAATCAAAAACAGGTAAATATTATTAATAATGGCTGTAAATGTGGACATGTAATTCTCCCAGCTTAATGTATAAGGTATAACATAGCTGGTATAGGCTTTGATGGTTTCATGGAGCCTGTGAAAGGAGTATACTGTCTGTTTGAAGGCTTTCACTATAGAAATGCCTCGGATATATTCTACCGATGCATTGTTCATATCTTCTAAAGTAGATTGATATTTATCCATCATTTTTTTTGCGCCCTCATTGCCATATGGCTTTATTTGTATAATAAAGGCCGCTATAATGCCTACGATTGCCGCTAACCCAAAGCGCCAATCAAAGACAAGTAAAATGATAAACATAACAATGGGTGCAACCATAGATGCCACAATATCAGGCAGCTGATGAGCAATAAACCCTTCTATTTTCTCTATGTTCTCGTCCATAACCTTACGAAGCTTTCCGCTTCCAAAGGTCAAATGAAATCCTAGAGGCAATTTTGCAATATGCGAAGCAAAACCCACCTTCAATTCGTACAGCGTTCCAAAAGCAGCCAAATGGGAGCACATCAAGGCTGTAAAATATAGCAGAATATTTCCCACCACTCCTCCGAAGGCTATCCATCCTAATCGAATGGTTTTTTGAATATCCAGCGCTGCAAAGTCAGGGTAGGCATTCATAATTTCACCCACAATATAGTACATAGTAATATAGGGTACAAAAGAAACCACAGCTGCTAAAGCAGATAAAATTCCAGCACTTATTACCAAGGGTTTCTTTGTAGCTGCAAGCTCCATCAATCTGGCCATTCCGCTTTTGGGACTTGTGTTTTTTGAATTCTCTTTATTCATCTTTCAACCTCTTTTCTCTATGAATTAAGGGTTTGATATTGATTATCAAATTCATTCAATACATAAATCATACTCCAATTTCCTTTCTTCCTTCCACGCCAAAAAGGATAAATATTATGCCAAAAAGTATTTTAGGCATTGAGAAGATAATTTTTCTCAATGCCTAGTTGCCTATAGGAAGTAAACGTGCTCTGTTATTCAAGGTTTATATCAATTTATTTGTGGACCGCCAATACATAATTGATATTTTCAAAGGCATGCAGATCATCCTGCCTATCCAAAAAGTACAAATCTTCTATTTTTTGTGGCGTAAGATGTTCATAAATCAACAATCCAGCTTCTTCTAAAGTGGTTTCCCGCTCTGAATAGCTAAAACAAGTATTCATGGGTTCTCCAGCAGCTGCTGCCATAGCTGCCATAAGGGATACGATTCCTTTTAACATATGTAGAACTTCTTCTTTCGTAAGATAATAGGTAACACCAAGCCAGCTGAAAAATTGTCAACCTCTAAATTAGAAGAATATGAGAGATCTTTATTTCCTTTTTTTCTACAAAAAAAGCATCTACCTAAGTAAATGCTTTCCATGATACCTTTAGAAACTGTAATATTTATACTATATGGATGTTTTTTATTTGTATCTTTGAACAAATATTTTCAAATCATCAATTGTTTCTTTAAGGTGTTCAATCGTAGCGAAAATCTCTTCTGTTGTAGCCACCTGCTCTTGGCTGATGGCACCTACATTGCTAATGCTGTGACTAATATCATTAACACTATTTCCCATTCCTTTTAAAATATCTTCAATTTTTTTAACAGAATCATGGGATTGAACCGCTAGTTTTCTAACTTCTTCTGCTACTACAGCAAATCCTCGTCCATGCTCCCCAGATCTGGCTGCTTCAATAGCTGCATTTAATCCTAATAGATTTGTTTGGCTAGCAATAGCCCTTATCAAATCTAAAATATTTAATGTATCTTTTTGCCTATTGGTTAAGTCATATACTTTTTCTACAGATTTTTGTCCTGACTCAGCCAAACTTTCTGAAGATGCGGCTAATTGTCCAATGCTCTCTGTAACACGCTGGGTGGTTTCCGCTAAATCAGCAACATTGTTAATAAGCTTATTATTATTTTCGAAATCTATCCCAGAACTTAAGGTTCCTATTATCTGATTGTCAGCTCCATATATAGGGGTAAATATGGTTTTAATAGCTCTTCCATAGACCTCTGGGGGAACATCATCAAAAGTATCTTTTCTTGTTCTTATACATTCTTCAATTGTGGTAATCCCTCTGACCGCTTTTCCTTCTGGTAAATCTAATTCAAACTGTTCTGCACGATAGTACCCTATGTATTTTTCTAAATCAGTCAATCCTACCGCCATATCTTCGTGAACAATTTTATTGATATAAGGAAGGACTAATTTAAAAGCAGCTAATATTTCTTCATTTGTCCGGATAGAATCATCTTTTCTCATCGATAGGCTCTCCTTTAGTATAAATCTTTTGTTAAACTTTTGAAATTTAGACCACTTTTTCCCAATAATCATAGTATTTAAAAAATTTATTTTTAAATACTTTATATAAAAGTATCATATAATAGCAATTGCATCAAGACAAAATATCTCTTTTTTCGACAATATTCTAGTTGTATAAATTACCATAGCCTGTATCTTTATTTTTAGAGGACATTATTAGAAATAAGCGCTTGAAAAAAAAGATAATCCACCCTATCTATGAAATTGAAAAAGTAAGGTTTATGATTATAAACCTTACTTGACAGATTACTAGCTTTGGAAAAAATCTGCAAGACACTATAGTTCTCTCTCAACCATATAAGTCTTGCTATTATAAAGATTTAACTTGCTGCACTTTTGCCTATAGTTTCGGTACATCCTTGTAACCGCTGGAGGTTGCCACAATTACTACATTGTCTTCAGCCTGAATCCTTTTGTTATCCAAGAGCTGCTTTAAAGCTCCTATGGCCACAGCTGATGAGGATTCTAAATAGAATCCATTGTGAGACAACTCCTTTATGTTTTCAAATACCTCATCTGCTTTTACATGAACAGCCACTCCCTTTGAAGCTTCGATAGCTTTTACAGCTTGATAGCTAACGGTTCCACCGCCAATGGAACTGGTCTCTGCCGCACTTCCAGGAAAAAGGCTGCGATAATCTTCCCCTTCTAACACCCTTTCTATCCTTGGAAACGGTTCAACGGCAACCAGCTTCGGCATTTGTGGAATGATATTTTGCTTGATCATATCTTTAAACCCTTCGTAGATTCCCCATAGTAAATCTCCTCGGCAGGTGGGAATAACCACCCAATCCAGTCTCTCACCATTTAGATCTTCACAAATCTCGTAAGCAACCGTCTTATAGCCCTGTACACCAAATAGATTGCTTCCTACAGGAGGAGATGCATAGTTTGTGGCTGGATACCACCCTTCCTTTTCCACCATCTCTTGAACATAGGGCCATCTTTCTTCTGGCCTGTTGGTAAAAATTATCTCTGCTCCTGTCATCTCAATGGCCCGTTTCCAAATAGGGTTCATTTTAACTGTTGTTACAATCTTGCATGGGAGTCCCACACTGGCGGCATAGGTGGCAAGAGAAACTCCCGCATTACCACTGGAGGCTGCAGTAACAATCTGCTTTTTTAAATCCAAAGCTCTCGCAACAATGAATCCACTCATCCGATCCTTATGGGAGCCTGTAGGATTTTGAAATTCATTTTTAAAATATAGATTGCCTATATTGAGCTGCTCCCCCAGTCTTTTAGAAGGTACAAGAGGTGTCCCTCCCTCTCCCAGTGTGGGGAACTCTGCATAAGGTAAAAAATCAATATATCTTTTCATTCTTTTAGCTTCCGTATGTATATGCTGTTTTTCTTCATAAACAAGAGACATGCTGGAAGGAAATCCCTGTGTTTTACATGTTGGACAGCCTTCAAGATAATCATCCAGTCTAAAGCTGCTATTGCATCTGATACAATAAGCGCCTCTAAGTTTATCATTTATTCTGCTCATATATACACCACCTATGCTATCAAATTTGGCTCCACTCTGCTATAGGGCAGCTCGTTTCCCATAACAAACAATACCGCCTTCTTTATCTACCCACAAAGCACTGCTGCGGTATAAGATAATTCCATCATATTCTGCATAGTAGGTATCAAGAAGATTACCGAAATAGTCCCTGATTTCTCCTAGTTTTTGTCCTTTTTTAACTTCATCCCCAGCATCAGCAGCAGGATACCAGCAGCCAGCAATACTGCTGTTTAAATAGATTAAATCCACCAAATCCTGAGGATAGTGTTGGACTTCTTGCATAGGACCTTCCATGAGCCCAAGGTGTATCAAGATATTGCAAACATCCTTTTTATATAAATCTACACTTTCTTGATCCCATACTCCAGTGCAGCCTCGTTCCATCAATATGCTAGGCGTTCCCTGTATTCCACAATAATTATAAGCTCCCGTAGTAGCCATAGAGCGCACCATGTATTTACAATCCACCATACTTGCTGCATTTCTTGCTGCTTCAACAACCTCTGGAGTAGAGTTTCCTATATAATATACATAGGGTGTTAGTTGTTCATGGGCCTCGCCACCATGCATATCAATATAAAAATCTGCCTGATTTTGAAATTCCTTTACCAGCATATAAGCGATTTTATCTGCCAGTGTTCCATTCATATCTCCAGGAAATACACGATTTAAATTTTTCCCATCTTCTGGAACGATGCTAGGCCTTCTCGCCTCAAATCCACTTTTATTCAATGGATGACATATGATTAATCGGCCTTTGATATCCTGTGGCTGAATTTCTTTTGCCAATTCTATTGCTGTTTGAATCCCAACATATTCACAACTATGGACACCACCCGTAATCAAAACAGTCTTACCTTCTTCTGAACCATTGATGAGTGTTACGGGCACATCGGTATTCGTATCCAACACCTTTATGAAACCTTGTGTTTTCATTCCTTTTTCAGCGATGAGATCACCTATTTTTAAAACTGTCATACAATCAATTCCTCCTTTTCTTTTGATGCTTCTTTATAAAAAAATTAATTATTCGGAACAATGAGAGCATCTTTCTCTACAAAAGAAACGATTATTTATATCGCTGATATTTCCGGCTCCCTTTCTACCGGCTACCAAAGGGGTTACCGATATGCCAAGAGAACGGCTTAGGGATAACAAAATTTAATTTTATAGTATTTGTCCAATATGGCAGGGGATTTTTCGTCAATAAAAAACCTTCCCTATCATCCAGGAAAGGTATATAAAAACAACATTTTACAAAATCCATAAACATGGCTGTACTTGTTTATTGTTTTAATAATCCGCTTCCCATCTTCCGTGGGCAGATGCCGATTGTCCAATAGGCAGTTCTCCTGGCTCTGGATCATCACTCCCCCCAACCTTCCCGAAATTATTTATCAGTGGCATCAATGGGTTCACTCTCCATCACAGTGGCGGGACCGCGCTGGCTTCAAACCAGACTTCCCTATTAAGCCCTTTCAGGCACCTATTTTCATTGAAAATTTATTTTTAATTGAAATCTATTCTTAATTACCCTTTTTATCATATCATTTCTTATTACTTTTTGTCAAATTGGTTTTTCTGAAACAGAAGAATAACCCATTCCTGGGATCATAGCCGATAATATATTCTCTTTTTTAAAATTTCTTGCAGCCTTTCTGGTCAAGCAATAGGCCTGAACTACATCTCCATCAATGCTTTTCACCTGTATCTGCCGCTGTGATATTTCTAAGCCTTTTTGATAGATAATATGAATGGGCATATGTTTTTCCAAAGAATAATTCAGCACATGTGCAATCATCTTGGATCCCTCCTTATATCTTTAAAAAGCATCGATAATACATGTAAAAATTTCTCCCTACTTTATACCTTTATATCTTCATCAAGTATTTATTACCATTATATCACGAACGCGTGTTCTGTGTAAAGAGTTAAAAAGAGCGTCCTTAGTACGGCAGGGGATTTCATCCCCTACAACCCCTTTTCTATCATATTAAAAAAAGTGATGTTTTTTACATCACTTTATCCAAAAATTCACGAGCACGTTCAGATTTTGGATTTGAAAAAAATAGGGATGGTGGTGAATCTTCTACTAGCTGACCCCCATCTAAAAAGCAAATCCGATCTGCTACTTCACGAGCAAATCCCATTTCATGTGTTACCAATACCATGGTCATGCCTGTTCCAGCAAGGCCTTTTATTACATTCAGTACTTCTTTCACCATCTCAGGGTCAAGAGCACTGGTAGGTTCATCAAACAAAATCACTTCTGGATCCATTGCAAGGGCACGGGCTATAGCAACCCGTTGTTTCTGACCTCCAGACAAAGTTGCTGGATATACGGTTTTCTTTTCAGAAAGACCAACTTGAAAAAGCAGTTTTTCTGCCTTTGCTTCTGCTTCTATTTTGCTCATTTTTTTTACCTTCATAGGGGCATATACCATATTTTCCATTACTGTCATATGGGGAAACAAATTAAAATGCTGAAACACCATTCCTACTTTTTGGCGTAATGCCATGACATCTGTACCTTTATCTGTAATATCCACCTGATTAATCCAAATTTTTCCTGAGCTAGGAGTTTCCAGCAAGTTCATGCATCTAAGAAGTGTAGATTTTCCACTGCCCGATGGCCCAATTATTGCTACGATTTCACTTTTTTTTATTGAGAGAGATATATCTTTTAATACCTTCAAGGTGCCAAAGGCTTTCGACACATTTTCAACGCTTATCACTTATATTCACCCGCCTTTCCATCCATTTTCCAGCCATAGATAAAATCATTACTAAAATATAGTAATACAGAGAAATAACAGCATAGGGTTCAAAGGCTCTATACGTATCGGATACGATCATTTGGCCAGAACGTAATAATTCTACAACACCAATGGTAGAAATTAAAGTTGTATTTTTCAGCAATCCAATAAATTCATTTATTAGACTTGGCAAAACACTTTTTATAGCTTGTGGAAAGATGATATCTTTAATTGTTTTCCCATAGGGCACTCCCAGGGCCATAGCTGCTTCTTTTTGCCCTATGTCCACTGCCTGAATACCACCCCGCAAGCTCTCAGAAATATAAGCTGATGAATTAAATGCAAATGTAATACACCCTAATTGGAAATTCGAAAGAGTTTTGAGTATAGGGAATAATTGAGGCAATCCAAAGTATACCATAAAGACCTGTACCAATAGCGGTACTCCACGAAAAATTGACGTATAGAAGGCTCCAATTCCTTGTAACACCTTAAATCTTGATAATTTAATAAGGGACAAGGGAATAGAGATCAGTATACCTAGTAGCAAGGATACGGCTGTTACACTAATCGTTGTAAGCGTTGCCCGATATAAATAGGGTAAGTATTTTATCATCATACTAAAATCAAGTTGCATAGAAGGTCTCCTTTATAAAATCAGACACAAGCTGTAAATTCTCCTTTTAATAAAAGAGCTTCACAGCTTGTAACCATTCTTATATTTGTTAAATTATTAGATCTAATTAATCAATATAGTCTTCACCTAGCCACTTTATAATTAGTTCTTTTAAAGTACCATCTTCATTCATTTTTGCAATTTGCTCATTGAAAACAGGTACAAGATCACTACCCTTTGGGAAACCAATATTATATGTACTCAAGGAACCTAAATCTACTTCTGCTGAATCTATGATGAAAAAGGATAATCCTTCATTTTCTTCTGCAATTTTTTTACATCCAGTTCCGCCAGTAATCGCAGCATCTACACGTCCCATCATCAATTCCTGAGTAACAGCAGCTTGACCATCAAATGTCACCAATTCTGCCCCTTCAATTTTTTTGATGATATTTTCAAAATTCGTACCTGCACTACATGCAACTTTTTTTCCCTTCAAATCTGCCACAGAAGCTATTTCTGAATCAGCTTTTTTTAACACACCCACTTTTGCTGTAGCATATTTGTCAGAAAAGTCTATGCTCTGGGCACGTTCCTCGGTATAACTCATCCCAGAAATTACAAAGTCAGCTTGGTTTGCTTGTAAAGCTCCAATTAAGCTAGCAAAAGGCATATTCATTATTTCATAAGTAAAGCCAAGATCCTCGGAAATTTTATCTAGAATATCTATGTCTAAACCTTCATATACTTCTTTTCCGTTTTTGTCTATAGTTACTGTTTCAAAATACTTATAATTAGCGCTCATAGCAACCTTCAAATGTTTTCCCGCTAAAGGTTTGTCGCTGGTATCATCAACAACTGTACTTTTATCGGGTTCTTTCTGACATCCTGTTAATGCAGCTACACATAATGCTAATGTGATTATAAAAACCAATATCTTTTTCATTGCTGTTCCCCCTATTGTCAATTATTTATAAACGAATATCTTTTAAAAATGTCCATAACATTTACAACATTTCTTTTTTTATTCCTTTTTTAAGTATGCTTCCATAATCTATGTATGCATACAGATCTTCACCAAAGGCTGAGGAAAACTTCAATAGCTCTTCCATGGATAAATCTTCAATAGATTTATCATTGTCTTCAGCAAAGATTACAATCTGCCCAACAATACTATGGGCATCTCGAAAAGCTACACCTTTTTTTACCAGATAGTCTGCGACCTCTGTGGCATTTAAAAAGCCTTTCTTTACTGCTTGTCTCATGGAATCTGGTTTTGTTCTTAATGTGGCAATCATTCGATCCATAATTTCAATACATTGTATTGTTGTATTTAAGCTGTCATAGAAAGTCCGTTTATCCTCTTGCATATCTTTGTTGTACGAGAGAGGCAGCCCCTTCATCACTGTCAGTAGTGTAAATAAATTGCCATATACACGTCCTGTTCTCCCACGCACCAATTCCGCTGCATCTGGATTTTTTTTCTGTGGCATAATGGAGGATCCAGTTGTATATCTATCATCCAATACTACAAATCCAAACTCTGCACTGGTCCAAAGACAAATTTCTTCAGCAAGGCGTGAAAGATGCATCATCAGAATACTGAACGCTGCCATTGGCTCCAAAACAAAATCCCTATCGGAAACACCATCGATAAAATTGCTATACACTGATTGAAAACCCAGTAGTTCCGCTGTATATTCCCGATCGATCCTATGGGTTGTGCCAGCCAGAGCACCACATCCCAAGGGAGATTCCTTCATGGATACCAATGCATCTTCTAGCCTTCGTTTGTCACGTCCTAGCATGTCATAGTAGGCCATTAAATGATGTTTAAAAGTTATTACCTGAGCCCGTTGCAAGTGTGTGTATCCAGGCATAATATAAGGATTTGCCTCTGCAGTTCTTTTTAATGTATTCCTAAATTGGTCTACTAAATCAATTACCTTTGCAGTTTGATCTTTTACAAATAATTTCATATCTACATTACATTGATCATTTCGGCTGCGAGCAGTATGCAGCTTTTTCGCTACCTCACCTACCCTTTTGGACAACTCTAATTCTACGAATGTATGTACATCTTCATAATCTCCCTCAAGGTCTAGTATGCCAGCATGCAGCTCATCTAACATCTTTTCAAGACCCTTTCTTAAGATTTCACCTTCTTGAACTGAAATCAGCTGACATTTTACCAGCATTGCTACATGGGCAAGACTTCCCCTTAT
>JBFNEZ010000045.1:0-22239 GCA_040797825.1 Thermotaleaceae bacterium
GGACTGTCCATTATACAATCCATTTTCCCTTTTATGCTTTAATTTGCACGGTCTCAAAACCGCTCCATTATTCCCTTAGATCTCTCTCAAAAAATCATAACGGAACTTTTTTATCAGTCCCTAATGTTTATTCTAATATGACACATTTATGTATACACCAAATAAACATTTTTCACCCTGAAAATATATTTTTATCATAATTCTCCCCACAAGCCCCTACTCAAGCCATTCCTCATTTTTATCCATTTTCTCATCCATTCTCAATTCCATTCATTTTGTCCCTTTTTTCTTAGCCCTTGACCCTTTCAAACGCAAATAAAGTTGTTTCATAGTTTAGGAGCAAAACGGGAGGGTTTTATCCATTTTTCTTTTCCATTCTGTTTTCCATTCAGGGGCTTCAGGCCTTTATTTCAGGGCTTTTTAGGGACTAGGTTTAAGGTACAAGGGGGTAGTCCTAAAAACGAAAAACCATGGTACAGGGAGGTTTTTACGCTTCCTGAAACCATGTTTATGCTAGAACTATAGTGTTGAATTTGATTTTTGATAGAACTTAATTTGCTTGATACATAGTAAGGATTTAAGTTCTAAGGATTATGGACCAAGATACTTATAGTTTAAGACCAGCATGAATGAAATAAACATTATATCTATACACCATAGTGTATAACATATTTATTTTCAGTTATTGCCTTTCTTAATAGTATCATTAAATCAATCAGTTCTTTTGATGATTTTGATCTCACATCTTTTGAAACAATATCGTAAAAAGGCCCTAAGGATTCTGGTGGTATCAGAGTAACTCCCCACCTTGCAAGTGCAAAATTGGGGCTACTGTAACAATGAAAGTAAGTGTTAATTAAAATTAATTCTTCCCACCAATCGTTTAAAATATCATCATCAATAGAAACACAATTGTATTTTTCAGGTTCATAATTAGATGAGTAGTCTTTATCTTTCTCAAATTCATCAATAATACCACACTCGGCAACATAAGGCATAATATCACCACTTTCCTGAATAAAGTAGTCCTATTTTTGCTATTTTTCTATTTGATACCATACAATATAAAGATAATGTATCTTATCTTATTTATTACAAATACACTTTACAACATGAGTTTCATTAAATTATCTATCTGTTCATCTTCACCCAATTTGAAAATATGTGTACCAAATTTATTAAACCCTTGCTTTTCATAAAATTTTATTGCATCTATGTTGTTTTCCCATACGCCTAACCAAATATAGTTGAGATTATTACTTTTTCCAATTTCTATAGCCTTTTGTATTAACTTCTTACCAATATTTTTACCCTTGCATTCCTGCAATACATAAATTCTTTGAACTTCCAAAGTATTATCATGCCCTACCTCTGTTTGGGCTTTATCAAAATTTAGTTTCATATAAGCAACTACTACTTCATTGTTTTCAACTATATAAAATATTGAATAATCATTTGTTATTTCATGCTTTAACTGTTCATATGAAAAATTGTCTCTAAGATAATTGTCCATATCTTCTTTTGTATTCTCATTAGAAAAAGTTTCATAGAATGTTTTTTCACATATATGTTTAATTTTTTCTATATCCTTTAAACTATACTCCTTAATTACTAAATTATCCATGATTTTTATTCCTCCAATTACATTAAGGTTTCCAATAAAATATTTAGATTCTTTGTAGATGATACAATAAGTTCAAAAACACCCTTGTCTATTTATTCTATCTAATAGTTTAGCAATGTTTTTGAAATTTCATCAAGCCTTTCATCAGATACACCAAGTTTCTTCTTAAATCTTTCATCATTCATTCTTTCAATAATTATCTTGTCTGGAGACAATTCATCAATAATATCTTTTATTCTATTAACAGATTCCTCTGTATCATTATAACCCTTGATGATGGTTACTTCTAAAATAAACTTTCCTTTATATTGTTTGTTAAATCGAGCCATGTTTGAGATATATTCTTTTAGTGTATACCCTTCAATTGGTCTTTGTATTTTTTGAAAATCTTCTTCTGAAATTGCTTTTATTTCTCCAATGACCTCATCACATCTATTGGCTATTTCTATATATTCATCTCTACCCAGCAAGTAGCCGTTAGACAGTAGTCTTACAGGTACTCCCTTATTTTTAATTAAATCAATAACATCACCAATTTGGCTATTTACAAGGGCTTCCCCCTTTGAATTAATAAAAACTAATTCAACATCATTATTTTCTATCATGCTTTCTAACTGGCTTATTGAATTGTCCATTTCATCAAAGGATTTCTGTGTATCTACTTTATTATATGATCTTCCAATAGGACAGAAGATACAGTCAAAATTACAATGCTTTTCTGGCAGTATATTAACTTCCAGTACCTTTTTACCATTTTCAATATAAATATCTTTATAACTGAAACCACCCATCAACTTATCCTCCTCAAATTACTTTATGGATACTTTTTTATTGTTAATATCCAAAATTGAAATCGTGCTTATTCCACCTAAGTTGCCTTGCACTGCTTTTGCTAAATCTTTTAAGGCATTTTCAAATTCCATTAATCTACTTTGATCAGTTAGTTCAATACATAAAAAAGCATTCCTTGTGTTTTCAGTAAGCATGGTTCTAACTGCTTCTCGCCAGTTCCAGCATCTGCAAATTGCACCTTTATCATCTTTGTAGACTATTTCGCCTTCATATGGAGGTGCGTTCTCATCTGTTCCAAGGGGAATAAACTCCTCATTTCCATCAGCCATAGTCAATCTTATATCACCAGCAAATTTATCTATGTCCTCACCACCACATGGTAATGCATATCTTAATGAAATAGAATTATAAATATCAACCAGCGGATTAATACTTCCTATATGATCTCCCTTATGAACTCTCTTTAGTAACGCTTCTATGGATGACCTTGCACCTTTCTTTGTTTTAAATTTTTGGAAGGCTTCTCTCCATACTTTTATCACTGGGTTATTACTAAATTCTGCGTTTTGTAGATACTTCATGGCTTCCTTTTCTGCATCTAAAATCATTTCCCCATATTGCTCTTTGTCTCCTATAGCATTATCTATACCCTGACAAATCACTACCCCTATTTTTGCATTAGGAAATATTGTCCAGAAGTTATCCTCAATAATAAAGTTTTTCACCAAAATACCTCCTTAATTTTATAATAAATAGTTTATATTTTTGTTTAATATCCTTCTTTATAGCGTAACACATTAATGTTTATTAAATTTGAGCAATGATCATTCAATTGATATTAATTTTAAACCAATGATTCCGCTAACTATGAACACTATACAAACTATACGCATGATACTAATAGGTTCCTTAAATAAAACAACACCTAGCAATAGTGTACCAATAGTGCCTATTCCTGTCCAAATTGCATATGCAGTTCCTATTGGTAGACTTTTTAAAGATAATGATAAAAAGTAGAAACTTGTGACCATTCCCATAATAGTTAGTAAGTTGGGTAGTGTTTTTGTAAAACCTTGAGAATACTTTAAACCAATTGCCCAACCTACTTCAAAAACTCCTGCTATCACCAAGTAAAACCACTCCATAGTTACTCCTTCCAAAGTAAGTATTTGCATTTGCCATAAGAATGTCTCATGGCAACATTCTAAAATAAGTAAAATAAAAAAGCCCAGAGAAATATTATAAAAATATCTCCCGGGCTTTTATCCCTCCGTGTACACAGTTACCTGTGCGTTTCTCTCGGACCAGCCAGTTACAAACTGCGGAACCCTAGAAAACTAAAGTTATTAACTTTTTCATAATTTTAAATTGCAATTTATATATCTATTCTAACATAGTAGTAGGTTCAAATCAACTTAGTCTTTTTTCTTAATAAAATTTAACAAGAAGAATTCCAGTAACATCACCTTTATGTTCATCTTCTAATTCCTCGCACCACTATATAATCTTTTAATTAATGCACTGCAATAAGATGCTTTACCAACTCTTTTATTTGGCTCTCAAATTTGTGTCTCCAACTGGTATTTGTATCTTCCACACTATCCAAATACTCTTTGTGCCGTTTTTAATATTTTATTAGTGATACAAGTTTATTTTCACTTCGATACAACTTTTTAACACCTTAATTTCTGTTCTATTTTTTTCTTAAAACTTGTCCCTTAGAACTTGATTCTATCTATGTATGCATCAAATAAACATTTTTTATCATGCAAAAAAACTTCTATCAAAATTATCCCCACAAGCCCCTACTCAAGCCAATGCCCATTTTTATCCATTTTATCATCCATTCTCAATTCCATTCCTTCTTTCCTTTATTTCTTAGCCCTTGACCCTTTCAAACGCAAATAAAGTTGTTTCATAGTTAAGGAGCAAAAGGGGATGGTTTTATCCGTTTTTCTTTTCCATTCTGTTTTCCATTTAGGGGCTTCAGGCCTTTATTTTAGGGCTTTATAGGGACTAGGTTCAAGAGACAAGGGGGGGTAAGTCCTAAAAACGAAAAAACATGGTACAGGGAGGTTTTTACGCTTCCTGAAACCATGTTTATGATAGAACTATAGTGTTGAATTTGATTTTTGATATAAGTTTATTTGGGTAATACAATTTATTTAAAATGGTTATATTTCTCGTCTTCCCTCCAGGGCCTTGGATAGAGTTACTTCATCGGCATATTCCAAATCTCCTCCCACAGGAATTCCATGGGCCAGTCTTGTGGTTTTTATGCCCATGGGTTTTACCAGCTTTGAAATATACATGGAAGTAGCTTCTCCCTCGATATTTGGGTTGGTTGCAAGGATGATTTCTCTAACCTCTGTCTGCTGCAATCGAATCAGCAGCTCTTTGATACGAATGTCCTCGGGTCCAATTCCTTCCATAGGGGAGATAGCCCCGTGGAGTACATGATAGAGCCCTTTAAATTCCCTGGTCTTTTCCATAGCTACCACGTCTTTTGCCTCCTCGACAACACAAATCAAGCTCTGGTCCCGCTGCTCGTTCCTACAGAGATGACAGGGATCGATATCGGTGATGTTTCCACATTGAGAGCAATATCTTGTCTTTTGTTTGGCCTCCAGAATGGCTTCTGAGAGATTTTTGGCATCGGCTTCCTGCATGTTCAGTACATGGAAGGCTAACCTTTGAGCTGATTTTCTGCCAACACCAGGCAATTTAGAAAATTCTTCTATAAGCCTGGCCACAGGAGCTGCATAATAATTCATTTTACTCCTCCACCTCTTTTAAACAAGTTTTTTCCTATAATTTTAGGCGGACATATTGTCCGCCTTTTGTTTTTAATATACATTTCTCAGCTAAAAAAACCCTGGAAGATTCATACCACCTGTTACCTTGCCCATTTCGTTGGTCATCATCTCTTCTGCTTTTCTAAGGGCCTCATTGGTGGCTGCAATGATTAAATCCTGAAGCATTTCAATATCATCGGGATCCACCACCGCTGGTTGAATGACGATATCTAAGACCTCTCTTTTTCCGTTGACCTTTACGGTTATAGCGCCACCACCTGCACTGGCTTCAATTTCTCTTTGTTCAATCTCTTCCTGAAGCTTTTCCATTTGTTTTTGCATTTTTTGCACTTGCTTCATCATATTATTCATATTCCCAGGCATTCCGGGAAATTTTCCCTTTGACATTTTCTTCTCCTCCATTTCATTCATTTCGTTTATCTTCACTATTATATCATATATATTTTCCAAATATTGATACAAACATGATTATTCTTCTAGGATTTCAACCAAGTCTTCCCCAAAAACTTCAATGATTTTTTGTACTTCCAGAGCCTCTTGGGAGATAGAAACCTCCTTACTTGCTTGAGATAGCTGGGCCGCTTCATCTTCCATAATACATTTGATATGGACCCGCTCTCCTATCATCTCTCCTATAACCGCTTCGATGAATTCTTTATTGGGACTGTTTCCTGCGGCCTCTCGGTGGAATCCAAATCGTTCCCCAAAAACAATGATTAGGGTATTCCTTTCTACGGTTAAAGGCGTTCCTTCCATTAATACAGCATGAACGGAAATCTTCCTTTTCTTAATTTCCTTTAAGATATCGGGCCAAGTTTTCTCTATCTGCTCTAAAGAAATGGCCTTGCCTGAAGCAATGGGCAGAGGGGTGTTTACTTCTTCTACGGGCTCCTCTAGAGGCGGTTTTGGTTCCAGTGCTCTTTCTTCTTTCTTAGGAGGCCTTGTATCTTCTTCCGTTCTTATAAACCCCTGTTGCATCTTGCTTTCTAAGACAGCAATGCGCTCTAGAAGCCCTTCCACCGATGCATCCAGCATAGGTTGACATAGCTTCAAAATTCCTACCTCTAATAAAATCCTAGGCTGACTGGACCATTTTGCATTAACCTCAACCTCCGACAGTATATGAATCCCTCGTATGATGGTTTGGGTGTCTACTCTCTGTCCCTGTTCCTTCAACCTATCTATATTTTCTTTAGAAAGATTGACAATTCCTTCTAGATTTTGAGAGGCTTTGGTCATGAGTAGATTTCGATAGTGTCCGATAAGGTCCTTTATAAACTGTTGAATATCCTTTCCTCCGCTGTTGAGAGCTTCTATGGCCTCCATAGCTTTTTTTGAATCTCTTAGAAGGATGGCATCTACCAGTTCGTAAATAAAGCCTTCCGTAGTAGTTCCCAATACCTCAATCACATCATTGTAGCCTATGGACGCTTGACAATAGGAGGCACATTGATCCAATAAGCTAAGGGCATCTCTCATGGCTCCATCTGCATTCCTTATAATAAGACGAAGTGCAGATTCTTCTATCTGAATATCACTCTGCTCGCAAATGTATTTGATTCTTCCCAGGATATCCTCTTCCTTTACCCTTTTAAAATCAAAGCGCTGACATCGCGAAAGGATGGTAGCGGGAATTTTATGGGGTTCTGTAGTGGCTAGGATAAATAGTACATAGGATGGGGGCTCCTCTAGGGTTTTCAACAGGGCATTGAAGGCTCCCGTGGATAGCATATGGACCTCGTCAATAATGTAAACCTTGTATTTTCCCTTGGTAGGAGGATATTTTACATTCTCTCTCAATTCACGGATATCGTCCACACCATTGTTAGAGGCCGCATCAATCTCAATCACATCCATAACCGTTTCTTGATGAATTCCTTTACAGATATCACACTGATTGCAGGGATTTAAATCCTTCCGTTGGAGACAGTTCACTGCCCGAGCAAAAATTTTGGCCGTTGAAGTCTTTCCCGTACCCCTTGTACCGCAAAATAAATAGGCATGGGCAATATTATTATTTTTGATTTGATTTTTTAATGTCTGTGTAATGTGTCCTTGTCCAACAACATCTTCAAAGGTTTTAGGCCTCCACTTTCTATATAGGGCAACATATGACAAGAGAATCACCTACTTTTCAAAAGGATTTTCTTCTATGAACCTATAACTATTATACAATAAAAAACATGCAGATATCATCTACATGTTTTATAATCATTTAGGGCCGTGCACCTATCGTTGACAAGCTATTACGGACGTTACCTGAACAGTTAACTCAGACCAGGCGCCCCCGCGGCACACGTGAGTGCTTACTTACCGTTGCTTCCTTCCGGACCTGGCGGGGTTCATAAGTTCCCGTTGCGCAGGACCCAGTCTTCCTCGCCACTTATTCAGGGCAGGCTCAACAACAGCAGACCTCCGATAGGAATTCAATCCTGCTATAGCGGGTTGCAGGTTACAGGGCACCGCTACCTCCCCATCTAGCACGGCAAAACTTATAAACTGTATAATGGCGGAGAGGGCGGGACTCGAACCCGCGGGGCCATACGGCCTTACACGCTTTCCAGGCGTGCCCCTTAGCCAACTCGGACACCTCTCCATATATAATGTTTTAAAGCATACTAGCAAAACCAGCACAATTTCTTAACAGGATTTTATTATAGCTAAAAATTCACCCTATGTCAACGATTGTATCAAAATATTTTATGGTAATATTTTCAGCATCATTAAAGTTATCCTTTGATGGCTTGTAAAAATATTATAGGATTTTCTAATAATCCCATAGGGTCGAAGACCATAACATTTCCCTTGATATATTCAATCACTAGGTTTATAATTGAAACCGCAAGGAATAATATTAATATAATGTTGTTTCTTTGCAAAAGTATATCATCACGGAAGAGGGAGGAAAAGATGGAAATTAAGTCTATTAAAAAATTAAAGCTCTATGGCTTTAACAATCTAACAAAGACTTTGAGCTTCAATATGTACGATATTTGTTACGCTAAGACTGTTGAGGATCGTAAGGGCTATATAGAATATATTGATGAGCAGTATAATGCAGAAAGGCTTACCAATATACTCACCAATGTAGCAAATATTATCGGAGCAAATATTCTAAATATTGCTAAGCAGGACTACGATCCTCAAGGAGCCAGTGTTACTATATTGGTTTCAGAAGGCCATGTGGTAGATCCAACGGATACGACCGTAAACAATGAGGCCCCTGGTCCTCTTCCTGATGCAGTAGTTGCTCATTTGGATAAAAGCCATATTACAGTACACACCTATCCAGAGTATCATCCCGATGAAGGGATCAGTACTTTCCGTGCTGACATTGATGTCTCTACCTGTGGGCATATCTCTCCATTGAAGGCTCTGAATTATCTGATCCACAGCTTTGACTCCGACATTATGACCATTGATTATCGGGTAAGAGGTTTTACCCGAGATGTAAGCGGCAAAAAATACTTCATTGATCATAAAATTAATTCCATTCAAAACTATATTTCCAGCGATACACGAAACCGCTATCAAATGATCGATGTCAATGTGTATCAAGAAAATATCTTCCATACAAAGATGCTTCTTAAAGAATTTGACCTGGATAATTATTTGTTTGGTATCACTAAAAAAGATCTGCAGCCTGGCGAGAAGAAAAAGATTAAGCAACGTTTAAAAAAAGAAATGGCTGAGATTTTTTATGGAAGAAATATTCCCAAAGTCTAATCCAAAGCTTCTATTTCTGACCTATAAGAGATAGAAGCTTTTGTTCTTTCTTTAATTATGGAATAGATGTAGCAATCTTCATCATTTCTTCTTGCTCTAACTTCCCTGTTAAGGTAAATTTCATTTCATTGCGATCCCAATGTATTTTCATTCTTCCATCTACAAACTGTATGATTAAATAATTTAAACCATTTATACTTGTTTCGATGACCTTTCCATAGACGGGGTTGATATGCATACTAGCGGCATACTGTCCATAAGTAGGTTCTTGAAGGAGCTCAATGGCCTCATCCCCTTCACCATATACAATTTTCACATGAAGGGTTCTTTCCTCCATCTGCATTAAAATGGCTTTATCTACCCCATAGCCTTGGGGCATATAGACAGGCTCTTGAATGGGAAAGCTAGAAAACACCTTCGCTTCTTCTATAGAAACCTCCATCTCCTCCAGCAGAGGTTGATCTATTTCAACGGGTCTCCCTTCTCCCCTTTCCATTTCATGGGCTAGTTTGTTATGCATTTTTACATGAATTCCATCACCAGTGATGCTCGTAAATATTTTCATATTTCGCAAATAATTGGCGTATCCCTCATTGGCAAGCTGACCACCCGCAAGAAATACTACTACCAATAAAACTGCCGCCCATAGATTCCTGTACAGGAAAGGTCTCCGATGTTTTTTTTGTATATCTTTATCAATATTTCGCCATACCTCCTCCATTTGAGGCAGATGAATCTCCTCCATCGTAGCTATCATGGCTTTTTTGATCAAGGTATCCATATCGTCCCTGTTATTCATAACAACTCTCCCTTTCTTCCTGCACTAATTTGAGGCTGTCTTTTAAGAGTTTCTTGGCACGAAACAACCGGGTTTTCACCGTTCCTAAATTCAAGTTTAAGGCAATACTAATCTCTTCATAGGACATATCACAGTAATAGTACAAATAGAGAATTTCACTATAATGATGCTTTAGTCCTTGAATTTGTTCCCGGATATGGGCATTTAATTCTTTTTTTTCTAATATTTCTTCTGGTAAGTTTAAGGAAACGTATTCTCTCCCTTGAAGAAAGATCTGTTCTTCGTCTTCCATACAAATTTCTTTCTTTTTTTTATTGTATTTATCCTTTGCTAAATTACAGGCTATTGTACAAATCCAACTTCCGAATTTATCTTTTTCTCTTAGTTGTTCCAGCTTAGAGAAGGCTGTTATAAAAGCATCCTGGACAATATCCTTAGCGTCATCTTCATTTTTCATAATAAAATATGCAGTTTTATATACTCTGTATTTATAGGTTTCAAATAAAACCCTATGTAAAGAGTGAAGGTCTTTGTTCTTATCCTCCAACCCCCAAAATACTCCCATTTTTCCAACTCCTTTATACAAGCCTTTCATCCCTATTGTATCAGAAGAAGTTGTCGAACATTGTTGATTTTTGTACATTTAGATATTTTGCATTTTTTAACAGCTCTTTTGTGATCCATCCCGCTTATAATGTAAAATTTTATCACATAGAACTGACCTTTATCTGAAAAGCTAATAGAAATATCACAGACATAAAAATATTTATATGTAGAGCAGGTGAATTCTTGAATAAGTTTAACATTATCAGTTTAACTGTGGAATTGATCTTGGGCTTTTTTGCCCTTTTATTGGTGACAAATCTTTTAGGCAAAACGCAAATTAGTCAGTTGACACCCTTTGACTTCATATCCGCGCTGGTATTAGGGGAACTATTGGGCAATGCCATCTATGATAAAGAAATCGGCATTCAATATGTGCTCTATGCAGTTTCTCTATGGGCTGCCTTAATCTATTTGGTGGAGTTAATAACTCAAAAATACAAAAGGACGAGAAATTTTTTTCAAGGAAACCCTTCCATTCTTATTCGAGAAGGAAAAATCGACTACAAGGAATTAAAAAGAAACCGATTGGATATGAGTGAGTTGTTAACTTTGCTGCGTCAAAAAGATGTTTTTTCTGTTCGTCAAGTTGAGTATGCTGTCTTAGAACCCAGTGGTTCACTCAATATTTTAAGGAAATATGCCCAGGAACAACCCACCCGGGGAGATCTAAATCTTCCAGAAAAACCAGTATATTTGCCTATCTCTTTGGTAATGGACGGTGAGATTATCAAAGACAATCTACAAAACTATGGCTTTGATCATCAATGGTTGATGAACCAGCTTCACATGAAAGGTGTTTCCAATATCAAGGATGTGCTTTATGCAGAATGGCAGCAGGACGAAGGCCTATTGGTATTAAGCTATACCTTAGAGAGACCTTTGAAATAATGGATATTTCCCATTAGGTTAAATCCTTTCCCTAGACAAGAAAAGTATATCTTTCCTAAATCTATGGCAATACTATGGAAAGCTGTTAATTTTTTCATCAAGGAGGTATTTATGATTCGCATTGGTATTCCTAGGGCCATGTCCTATTATTATCTATATCCTTTTTTCAAAACCCTTCTTGTAGAGCTGGGTGCAGAGGTAATCCTATCGGACCTTACCACAAAGACCACCATGGAAAATCTCTCTGCTTGTCCTACAGATGAACCCTGCGTAGCCGTGAAGCTCTGTTTTGCTCACGTACAACAGCTTATGGAGAAAGATTGTGAATATATCCTCTTGCCTAAGGTGATCCGCGTAAATAAAAACAATTTCTGCTGTCCTAAGTTTATTGGTATCCCGGATATGATAAAGGCTGGCCTACAAGCTGAAGGAAGGATCCTTTCTCCTAAGATTGATCTGGGCAATAAAAAAGAAATGCTTAGGGATTTCAAGAACCTTGCTGCGTCTCTTGGTAAAAACAAAGGAAATCTTCTTACCGCAATTCAGCAAGGCTTGCACGTTCAAAATCAAATAGATGAACTGATGGTACAAAACCAGTGGACGGTAGAGGAAGCCTATATGTATTTTGAAAACCAAAGGCCAAGAGCAGCCCTTCTCGAAATACAAAAGTCTTCTTTGCCTACTATCGCCTTAATCGGTCATCCCTATGTACTCTATGAGTGGGTTAGTCATGATCTATTGACCCGCCTGAGATACTACGGAAGGGTAATCACGCCAGAGATGGTCGATAAAAGAACCATAAGCGCTCAAATGAAAAAAATCTATGAGGGGGAAAAGCTATGGAGCTATGAGGCTCAAATGCTAGGGGCTGGTCTTTACCTTATGGAAAACCGTTTGGTGGATAGGGTGGTTTTTGTAGGTCTTTTTGAGTGTGGCCCTGCGTCCATTATAGAACCTTATATAGAAGATATGGCGGAACGCATACATATTCCTCTATTAAAACTATTTATGGATGAACAAACGGGAGAGGCTGGCCTCATTACCCGTATAGAAGCCTTTATGGACACGTCCATAGAACCCTATGAAATTGTCCTTCCTCCTGTAGAGACTCCTTCAAAGCTGCAACCCCTTATTATAGAAAAACCGGTTGTCGGTTTTCCCTCCATGGGTCGGCTAGATAGGGTAATTGGCACCATTCTAACTGAATGCGGCGTAGCAACCATAAATCCACCCTCGGTGTCCCGTCGATCGATTGAACTTGGCAAGGAGTTGGTCCCTGAATTTGTCTGTCTTCCCTTAACCGCTACCCTAGGGCAAATGATAGAAATGACAGAAATGGGTGTAAACACTTTTTTAATGGTAGGTGGTAAAGGTATTTGCCGGTTAGGCTGGTATGGACAGATTCAGGATATGCTTTTGAGGAAAAAAGGAATATCCTTTGATATGACTATATTAGATTCTCCTTTTCCTCTGAGAAAAAATGGCCCTGCCTTTATAGATTCTGTGAAAAAAGTTACAAACAATACTTCTTGGACAAAGATCGGCAAAAGTTTGTGGCTGGCCTATCAACGGCTGTCCATAATGGATGAAGCAGAGGGGTATTTAAGAAAGTATAGGGCCTATGAAGTAAATAGAGGTCAATCCGATCAGATTTTTTCAACATTTGAGATAAGTTTGGACAATGCTTCCTCTTACAAGGATCTGCTGAAGGTTCGCCATACTTTTATAGATGCAATCACTGCTGTGCCTGTTGAGGATACAGAACCCCTGAGGATTGCTCTTGTAGGTGAGATATGGGTACTGCTAGAGCCCTTCGTAAATTTAGATATCGAAAGGTTTTTGGGCCTCCACCCCCATGTAAGGGTGTGGGTAGAGCGAGAGATTAGTTTGAGTCACTGGCTGCAGAGCAATCTATTCCATACTCCCCGAGGAAATGCCCATACAAAGGCAGTTCACAAAGCTGCTGCCCCTTATCTAAGCGAAGAGGTAGGAGGCCATGGAATCCACAGCGTAGGACTAAGTGTCCTAGCTTCTCAACAGGGAATGGATGGCGTCATTCACCTGATGCCCTTTACCTGTATGCCAGAAATCGTAGCCCAGAGTATTTTAAACCAGGTTCAAGAGAACTTGCATATACCCATACTTTCTCTCATTATCAGTGACCAGACCGGAGAAGCAGGATTCGAAACACGCCTCGATGCTTTTTTGGACTTGCTGCTTGAAAGTCGCTATAAAAAATCTATAGGGGGTGTTGAGGATGAATTATTATATTGGCATTGATGTGGGAAGTGTCACCACAAAACTGGCTTTAATTGGAGAGCAAGGAAACATGGTATGGTCTACCTATATGCGTACGGAGGGAGGCCCTATTGAAGCTCTTCAAAAATCTTTTCTCCAGCTTTCTAAGGAAAAAATGGGAATTGGTAAAAATATCAAGGGAGTAGCTACTACTGGCAGCGGCCGTCACCTGGCTTCTATAATGGTGGGTGCTGATATTGTAAAAAACGAAATTACTGCCCATGCAGCAGCCGCAAAATATGTCTCTCCTGAAGTAAAAACAGTCATCGATATCGGGGGGCAGGATTCAAAGATTATTTTTATTAAAAATGGAGTGTCTACAGGCTTTAATATGAACAGTATTTGTGCCGCTGGAACAGGGTCTTTTCTCGATCATCAGGCGGGGCGGCTGGGAATCCCTATCGAGGATTTTGGCACCTATGCCCTTAAATCCTCCAGCCCTGTAAAAATCTCAGGTAGATGCGGTGTATTTGCAGAATCTGATTTGATCCACAAGCAGCAAATGGGCTATAGAAAAGAGGATTTGATTGCGGGCCTTTGTATGGCTTTGGTTGGCAATTACTTATCCAATGTAGCCAGGGGCAAAAGAATCGAACCCGTAGTCCTTTTCCAAGGAGGCGTGGCTGCCAACAAAGGGATTCAAGCAGCCTTTGAACAAAAATTGGACATGCCAGTAACCGTCCCTCAGCACCATCACGTGATGGGTGCTTGGGGTGCTGCCCTATTGGCTAGACAATGGCATGAAAGAACAGAGGAAAACAGCAGTTTTCGAGGTATTGGAGAGATAAGCACCTTCTCCTGCAGGCCAAAAACTTTTTCCTGTTCCGACTGTTCCAATCATTGTGAAATAAACGAGCTATACATTGAGAATAGACTGATGAGCCGTTGGGGAAGTCGCTGCAACAAGTGGTCTAGCTTAGACCGTTCTTCTGAAAAGCATCAAGAAAGCCGTCATTTTCCACTAAAAGGCTATTGCAACTAAAAAACTATAAGAACTTTGATTTCCAGTCAAGCCTGTAGCTAGGGTTCTGCATTTATCACCCCTAGCTGTAGGCTTTTGACTTTAGTTAGGAATTGTCTTAAAGGCTTTATACAAAATCCCAACTAAAACAAAGGAAATTCCCAGTTCTGGTACTAGGTAAGCACCATTGTATAGGATGGAGTATACCCAGGGATTCATCCCCTCCGGTGCATAGGAGGCCCATAGAATCACCCCTGAAAGTACGGTAGAAACAAATCTTCCAAAAATGCCTAAAAACACGCCTGCATAAATTCCCTTTGTATTCTTTGTAAACAAACCCGCTAAACCTAAGGCTCCAAATGCTACTACATAGTCTAATAAAATAGAAAGTATATGGAGTGAATATTTGGGCCCCAATATAAACTGCAAAGCGCCATAGACCCCTCCTGCCATTAACCCAGGTCCTACACCCCAACGTACAGCAAATAGCAAAATAGGAACCATGCTTCCTGCAGTCACCGATCCTCCATAGGGGGCCTCAAAGATCTTAACATAGCTTAATACCTGGGCCAATCCAATCATGATTCCTGCTTCCACCAAAGTTTTTGTGGATAGTTTTTTCATACTTTATCCTCCTTCAAAAAAATAAAAATACTGCACCTGGTACATGCAGCATATCCTATAAATACTTCATATTCCTACGCTGGCATTATCCAGATCAGGTTTAAGGGTCGAAGCATCAATAGGATCTTCCTCTCAGCCAGACTCATCCAGCTCCCCTAGAAAATAATTCAGTTATATACTATCAGTTTATCATAAGGGAACTCCTTTTGCAAATACCTTCCTACAGCTTTATTTCCATAAAAAGCTAAAAATCTCTTTTTGTTTTTAATAGTTTTTTATTGATAGCTATTATCAATTATGCTAGTATAGGTAAGTAGTACCATTTATCCATAAAAGATTCATAGATGCATCATCAATCCATCACAAGCTCCCACTATAATAACGCTATAGCAAAAGTACTGAGCTTGCTAAGTTTCCCTAAGTCTATTTTCATAGGGTTTATAAAAAATTAATAAAAAGATAAGAATTTTGCACTATTTATTTTCCAATAAAAGCAGTATACTTTATTTTATTCTCTTTTTAAAAAACACAAGGAGGCCTATTAATGAAAAAAATAAAGCATAAGATTCTATTATTGATCACCTTAACTTGTTTGATTCTATCCACTGCATTAGGCGCTTATAATATTCTCTTTATCATGCACAATCACGATAAGGAGCTGGAGAATTTCCAACAAGCCCTCTTTGCCGACTATGACAAAATGTTAAAATATGAAGTGGAAATCGCCGCAGGATTGTTGGATTATGCCTACAAGCAATATCAAGAAGGGACTTTAACAGAGGAAGAAGCAAAGGAATTGGCTAAAAATTTAATCAAAACCTTAAACTATGGCACCGACGGCTATTTTTGGATTGATGCTGTAGATGGTACCCTCGTGGCCCATCCCATTTCTGAAGCAATCGAGGGAACCAATCGTTTAAACCTTCAAGATCCCAATGGCACCTATTTAATTAAAAATATTATTGATGCCGCTGTTAATGGAACAGAAGATGGATACGCCCTTTATTCTTGGGAAAAACCAGAGGATACAGGAACAGGAAAGCTGACTTTGAAAAGAACCTACTCCGGCCTTTTTAACCCTTGGAACTGGATAGTTAGTACAGGCACCTATATAGATGAAATCGATGGAATTTTAGAAACCCGTCAAGCAGAACAGGACCGACTGCTTAAAATCAACATCGCCGTTACGATTGGCTTTGGTCTCTTTGCAACTATTATTACATATTTTATTTCGGCTTTACTCAGCAATAAAATCTCAAAACCCATTGTTCAAATCTCCAATAGTATCAAAAAGGATGAACAGGGACGAATTCATATCCAGGATATCTCCATTGAATCTAAGGATGAGATCGGAGAACTGGCTATCGCTATCAATACCATGCTGGGACAAGTGAGGACTTTTATAGAAAATACCCAGAACCTCTCCCACAGGGTATCCAATTATTCTCTCAATTTATCCAATATAACGGAAGAAACCAGTGCCTCTATTGAAGGTGTAGCCAAGGCCATGGAAGAGCTTACCCATGGAATTTCCATACAATCTGCCGCCACCCTGGAGGGCTCTGAAAATTTACTTCACTTGAGCGACGATATTAATACCGTAGTCCACAGTTCTTCAAATGTAAGAAGTTATATTGAAGAAACAGAGCTATCAGGAAAAAATGGTTTGACTATACTGGGAAATTTACACCATACCTTTGATGCCTATAACGAAAAGACAGACAAGCTGGCTTCCAATATAAATACACTAGTTGAAAAATCTCAATTGGTAGGTACCATTATAGAGGCCATCCAGACTATTGCAGGCCAAACCAACCTTTTAGCCCTTAATGCGTCCATAGAAGCAGCAAGAGCTGGAGATGCAGGAAGGGGATTTGCAGTAGTAGCTGATGAAATTCGAAAGCTAGCCGAAGGAAGTGCGGTTTCTGCAAAACAGATCGAAGATATGATTCAAGAGATACAGGGACAGGTAACACACCTTGTTAACAATTTAAACGATACCAAAATCCTTTTTCATGAAGTAGGGGAATCCATTTCTGTCACAGGCAATGCTTTCAATGCCATTGAAAACTCCGTTGAAAATACCATTGTAGAAGTTGATAAATTGTTTGCCCATGCAGAAAAAATGAATCACAGAAAGAATAGTGTAGTAGGCGTCATTCAAAATATCTCAGCAATTTCTCAAGAATCTACCGCCTCAGCTGAAGAAGTATCTGCTTCCTTAGAAGAACAGACTACCTCTGTAGAAGAGATTGCCAAGGCCGCTGAAGAATTGAGTGAGATTACCAATAGGCTAGAAGAAATCATAAGCACCTTTAAGCTATAATTCTTTTCACTTAATCCTCAATAAAAAAGCAGTAGTCCTAAAAAATAGACTGCTGCTTTTTTATATCTATATTATACTGCCTTTGTACAGCTTTCATAGCTTTTACTTAGTTTTAATTCCTCCATAAAGCTCTTTATTCGTCTTAATCCTTCCAGAATGTTTTCTTCTGAAGTTGCATAGGATATTCTAACAAAGCCCTCTCCTGCATCTCCAAAACCTACTCCGGGGACGACTACAACCTTGGCCTTTTTTAAAAGCGCTAGGGCAAATTCTTCCGATGTCATTTTTGACGCTGTGATATTGGCAAAGGCATAAAAGGCCCCCTTCGGCTTTATGCAGGACAATCCATCAATGGCATTGATGCCATCGATAATCAAATCTCTTCTCTCCCTATATTTTTGAACCATGTATGCCAAATCATCTTGAGGTCCTTCTAAGGCTTCCAATGCTGCATACTGGATAAAGGTACTTACACAGGAGATAATATTTTCTTGAAGCTTTCCCATCTTCTCTATGATTTCTTCACAAGCTGCCGCGTAGCCAATTCTCCACCCTGTCATTGCGTAGGTTTTAGAAAAGCTGTCTATGATGATCGTTCTGTCTTTCATGCCCTCCAATGAGGCAATGCTTATGAACTCTGCTCCATCATAAACAAAGTAACGGTATACTTCATCAGAAATAATCAACAAATCATGTTCTTTGGCAATAGCTGCGATTTCTTCTAATACATGTCTTTCTGCAACACCACCCGTTGGATTGGCGGGAGAGTTTAGAAGAATGGCCTTGGTTTTACTATTTACAGCTTTTCGAAGGTGCTCTGGATTAAAGATAAAGCCATCTTCCTCATAAACATTTACCAGTTTTGGGGTACCACCACACATCTTTACCTGAGAGGCATGGTTTGTCCAGTAAGGATTGCTTAATATTACCTCATCCCCTGGATTTACAATAGCCATCATGGCAAGCATCAGTGCTTCCATTCCGCTTCCTGTTACCATGATCTGATTCTCTGGATTTAATTCCACTTTCCTATGGGTTTTTGACTCTTTAGCAATGGCTTGCCTCAATGGCAATATACCCATATTGCTGGTATAATGGGTTTCTCCTCTTTTCAAAGCGGCGTAGGCAGCTTCAATGATATTATCAGGGGTTGTGAAATCAGGCTCTCCTATGGCAAAACTGATCACATCCTCCATTTTACTGGCCATATCAAACATTTTTCTTATTAATGAATCCTCTAATTTTAGTGCGTTATCTGATAATTTGTTCATGTATATTATCCCCCTAATTTATGTATTAATATAAAGTTTGGAACATACTGACTATTTTGTCAACTGTTTTTTTAGTTTGTACCTCATTTAATATTTTGACAAATCCTTCTATGGCGCAAGACAGTTGAAGCAATCGTTTTCTACTAATTTTGGATTCTCCTTTCTAATCAGTAATGCAGCAGAAGATCCATGCATAAACATAAACATGCATATCTACCTGTAAGAAGGAGAGATTAGAATGTTATCACCTAGCCTTGAGGATTATCTGGAAGAAATATACCAGCTATCGGTTTTAAAAAATACTATCCGCGTCCGAGATATTGCCGATCGGCTCAATGTCTCTTCACCCTCTGTTGTGAAAGCGCTCAACAAGCTGTTTGAAGAAAAATACATCCACTATGAAAAGTACGGGGAGATCACGCTAACCCCTAAGGGAAATAACCTGGGTCGATTGTTAGTAAAAAGGAATTCCCTATTGCAGGAATTCCTCAATGTGATTCATAGTAGTTGTGATCGTGCCAGTGAAGCAGAAGCTATGGAACATTATTTAAGCCCACCTACCATTTCTGCCATAGAAAACCTTATTGAGTTTATGAAGCAGGAGAATATTAAAAAAATGTTTGATTCCTTTAACACAAATAAAAACAGAAATCACTGGAGTAACAATCTTCCTGGGGAATAAGAATTTTTCTTTTAGGTACTTCTTCTTATTTCCCTAAAATTTATAACCACCCCATTAGCCTTACCCCTTGGGTAATTATAAACAAACATACAACTGCCATGGCTGTAGGCATCAGTGCTCCAAAAAAGGTCCATTTTATGCTGCCGGTCTCCTTCCTCATGGTCCAAAGAGTAGTTCCACAGGGATAATGGAGCAGAGAGAACAGCATGACGTTTAGGGCAGTTAGCCAAGTCCAGCCATTGGCAACAAATAATTCTATCATGGCCTCTAGGCTATCTAATTCCAACATAGCGCCCTCTGCCATATAGCTCATAATCATAATGGGTAATACAATTTCATTGGCAGGGAGACCTAGGATAAAGGCCATTAAAATAAAGCCATCCAACCCTATCCATCGTGCAAAGGGATCCAAAAATGCTGCACTATGGGCCAATATGCTTTGCTCACCAACCATGACATTTGCAAGTATCCAAATAACGACACCAGCAGGTGCCGCAACGGCTATTGCCCTGCCTAATACAAATATTGTTCTATCAATTAGGGATTGATAGAGTATTCTGCCTATCTGGGGTCTTCTATAGGGAGGCAATTCTAAAGTAAAAGAAGAAGGAACTCCCTTTAATAGGGTTTTCGATAATCCCCAGGATGCCAATAGGGTGGCTCCGATTCCCACTAATACCAGCAGGGTAACGAAAAAGGAAGCGGCCATTGTGCTGTATTGGGCCCCTACTATGCCTCCAACAAGCATAGTAGACAATGCAATAAGGGTTGGAAATCTTCCGTTGCAAGGGACAAAATTATTAGTAAGAATTGCAATCAGCCGCTCACGGGGAGATTCAATAATCCTGCAGGCAATAACGCCTGCTGCATTGCATCCAAATCCCATACTCATGGTAAGGGATTGTTTTCCATGGGCCCCAGCCTTCTTAAAAAGTTTATCCAGATTAAAAGCAACCCGCGGCAGGTATCCTAAATCTTCCAGGAGGGTAAAGCAAGGGAAAAAGATAGCCATAGGAGGAAGCATCACAGAGACAACCCAGGCTAAGGTCCGATACATTCCTAAAATCAATATCCCATGAAGCCAATGGGGTGCATTCATTGAAATAAACCAATGGGTTAGTTTATCCTCAAGTCCGAAGAAAAAATCTGCTAACATGGCAGAGGGTACATTGGCCCCTGCAATTGTCAGCCAAAAAATACAACCCAGCAGCAAGAACATTATAGGAAAACCTGTATATTTAGACGTAAGCAAATCATCCAGTTTTTCATCCCAGCTGATCTTTTTACTTCCTTCTTTCATCACAACTTTTTTTGCTATTTCTTCTGCTTGCTCATAAATACTGCTGACAATACCATCCCTTAATCCATGCTGCCCTTCCTTCTTTAACACTTCCTGAATCTGTGCAAGCTGTTGATACTGTTCGCAGTTTTGATTAGCACCCATTGCAGCAAGCACCTCCCCCAAGGGTTAATATATCTTCTTCACAGAGAAAATCATAAATAGCGTCTACAATGGTCTGATCTCCTTCTATAAACCTTAGGGCCACCCATCTTGGATTGATTTTGTCTTCTAGCAGTTCTTTAAGCTCCATTTCATATTTTCCTATTTTTTCCTCTACCTCCTGGCTGTAAACAATGGGCCTCGGTGAAGTTTTTTCTATGCCAAGGGCAATCTGATAAACTTTATCCCTCAGTTCTCCCAAACCTGCCCCAGTTCTTGCCGTTGTGGATACAACGGGAATACCCAGTTCTTCTTCCAGTGCTGAGATATCTACATGAATCCCTTTTCGCTTGGCCTCATCCATCAAATTGACACAAAGGATGACCTTTTCAGTTAATTCCATGACTTGAAGAACGAGGTTTAAATTTCTCTCTAAGCAAGTAGCATCTGCTACTACAATGGTTGCATCGGGCTTGCCAAAGCAAATAAAATCTCTTGCAATTTGCTCTTCAACAGAATTTGCCAACAAGGAGTAGGTGCCAGGAAGATCTACAAGGACAAACTTCTCTTTCTGATATATAAAGCTTCCCCGTGCATTGGCAACAGTTTTTCCAGGCCAATTGCCAGTGTGTTGGTTTAAACCCGTCAATGCATTAAAAACCGTACTTTTCCCAACATTTGGATTTCCCGCCAAGGCAATTACCAATTCATCTTCCCCTTTTAGTCTGATATTAAACTTTTCCTGTAGTACAGCCTTTCCACAAGATCGACAGGTAAGCCCCATCTTAACTCCCCCTCTATTTGATCTATTTATTTATTTGTTTTACTAAAATTTGTTGGGATTCTTCTGCTCTTAAAGCAATACTCGCCCCTCGAATATTATAGGCAACAGGATCTCCTAAGGGACTCCTTCTTATTACTTCCACCCTAGTCCCTGGAATTAGACCCAAATCCAACATTCTTCTTCTTGGTAGGCCTGTAGTTAGCAATTGAAAAACTTGAGCCTTCGCACCTACAGAAAGATCGGATAAAGGGATCAATTTTCCCCCTAAATTATCATTGCTCATTATTATATTCTCCTTTCCTAAGTCCCATTAGCCTCGGCTAACAATAATGGATAGAAAAAAGCTATTTTCCACAGGTGTGTCAGCCTATTAGCTCCATCTATTTTTACAGATTGGCAGAATTATTTAGTGTAGATTCTTTTATACCGATTGTGGAAAGTTAGCCTTAGTTAACGACGATTTATTATTCTCAATCCTATACTATGGCGATCCCTATCCCTTGGTGCTACTTCTGTTTTTATAAATTTTTTCAATAAAAATCGCTATTTTTGCTCTGAGAATGTTCCTCAGAACAGAAATAGCGATTTTTAGCCTTCTTTA
>JBFNEZ010000046.1:0-21678 GCA_040797825.1 Thermotaleaceae bacterium
TTGCAATGACTATTGGTCTCTGTAATCTGTGTAATGCCACATTTTTGCGCCATTGCCTTGATATATGCTATTGCAATAAGATTGGTTACTGCTTCTGGTATGCTGCCAAAGCGATCTTCCAATTCTTCCTCAATATTATATACATCCTGTTGATCCCTTATAGATGCTATTTTTTTATATACATCTAGCTTGTAGGTTTCATTTTCTATATAACTTTCTAAAATATACGCATTTACATTGATCTCAATTGAGGTTTCAACGAAATCCTCTATCTTTTCCCCTTTCATTTCATGAATGGTATCTTCTAATAATTTACAGTATAAGTCATATCCAATATCAGCCATATGACCATGCTGAGCTGCTCCTAGCATATTGCCAGCCCCACGAATCTCTAAATCTCGCATGGCAATTTTGAAGCCAGAGCCAAACTCAGTAAATTCTTTGATGGCTTTTAGTCTCTTTTCAGCTACTTCTGTCAATATTTTATCTTTTTGATAGGTCAAGTAACTATAAGCCATGCGATCAGATCTCCCTACACGTCCCCTTAACTGATAGAGCTGAGACAATCCCATTTTATCCGCATCATAGATAATAATGGTATTCACGTTGGAAATATCTAAACCGGTCTCAATAATCGTTGTACAAAGGAGCACATCATATTCTCCCCCTAAAAAATCAAGCATAACATTTTCCAATTCCCGCTCTCCCATTTGCCCATGGGCCACTGCCAGTTTTACTTCTGGCATGAGCTTTTGAAGTTTAGCAGCCATTTGCTGAATGCCCTTTACCCGATTGTATACAAAGTAAACCTGGCCCCCCCGTCCTATTTCTCGTAGAATAGCATCGCGAATCATTTCCTCTTGATACTCTAACACATAGGTTTGAATAGGATATCGCTCCTCTGGCGGCTCCTCTATTACACTCATATCTCTTAGTCCAATAAGGGACATATGCAGGGTACGTGGAATAGGTGTAGCAGTCAAGGTCAATACATCTACATTTTTCCGCATCTGCTTGAGGGCTTCTTTATGCTTTACACCAAAGCGCTGCTCTTCATCAATAATCAGCAGACCCAAATCCTTAAATTTAATATCAGTAGACAATAGACGATGGGTGCCAATTACGATATCAATATTTCCAACTCGCAGATTTTCAATAATTTGCTCTTGCTGCGCCTCTGTTTTAAAACGGCTTAACATATCTATGGAAATAGGAAACTGGCTAAACCGCTGAACAAAAGTATTATAGTGCTGTTGAGCCAATATGGTGGTCGGTACTAAAAAAGCCACTTGCTTTCCATCCATTACGCATTTAAATACGGCACGGATAGCTACCTCGGTTTTTCCATAACCTACATCTCCACATAATAAGCGATCCATAGGTTCTGGCTTTTCCATATCCTTTTTTATTTCTTGAATGCATCGCAGTTGGTCTGGAGTTTCTTCAAAAGGAAACATATCTTCAAATTGAGCTTGCCATGGGGTGTCCTTAGAAAACTGATGACCTATTAAGGTTTGCCGGGAAGCATACAGGGCGATTAGCTCTTGTGCCATATCTTCAATGGCACTTTTTGCACGAGCCTTTGTTTTTTTCCACTCTATTCCCCCTAACTTGTTTAGCTTAGGAACCCCATCATCAGCACCAATATATTTCTGTACAAGATCCATCTGCTCAATGGGTACATAGAGCAAATCTGCACCTCCGTATTTGAGCTTTAGATAGTCCTTTTTTGCACCCTGTACCTTAAGTTGTTCAATTCCTACGTATTTTCCAATTCCATGGTTTTCATGAACTACATAGTCTCCTACCGCCAAGTCTACAAAAGACTTTATAGGTCTTGCATCTTTTCTTTTGGCAGGTGCTCTCTTCTTCTTTGCAGTACCAAAAATCTCATCCTCTGTAATTACAACAAACTTATCCTGATAATATTCAAAGCCCTTGGTTAAATTGCCTTCTAAAATAAGCACTTGCCCAGGCGAAATGGATTGGTTTACATTACCAAATTGAACACCTTCAACTCCATTTTCTCCGAGACTTTTCTCTAATCGTTTTCCTCTTTCCTCTGTTCCACAAAGAAGGATTGTCCTGTATCCTCGGTTCTTTAGGTTTCTAATCTCTTCTACCAGCATGTCTATTTTTCCGTGGAAGGTTTGGGTCATTCTGGAAGAAAAATTAATGATAGTCTTGGGCTGGAAATCTGGATTATCCTTAGGAAGGCTGCTTAGAGCAAATATTTGTTTTTCTTCCATGGCCTTTAATATTTCATCATAGTCAGCAATCAATTGACTTTGCTCTGAAAGAACCTCTCCCTTTTCTAGTAACTCTTTAAAAATCTCTTGAAATTCGCGAAGCTTGTTTTCCCCTTTTTCCCTTACCCTTGAGGGTTCATCTATAAAGATAAGCATATCCTCTTGAAAGTAATCCACTAACAGCTGGGTTTGCTCAAAAATTAAATGGATATAATTTTCTATTCCTTTGGGGATTGCTTGATTCTCCAAACGCTCAATAAAGAATTTTATTTTTTCCTCAAGGTGTTCCTTCTTACTATGATCCCTAAGCTTTTTTAGGGCAGCCGTCAGTACTGTTTTGAGTTTTTCAACAGCTTTTTTTCTAAGTATGTCATCTAATAGTACCTCTTGGGCCGGTGTGATGCATACCTCTGATATTTTTTCTACTGAAAGTTGATTTTCTAGGTTGAAAATCCGTATAGAGTCTACTTCTTCATCAAAAAACTCTATGCGGTAAGGCATTGGAAAAACAGGGGGATAAAAATCTACAATACCTCCCCTTATACTAAATTGTCCCTTTGCTTCGACCTTGGTGACCCGTTCATATCCAAGCTGTGAGAAAGTCTCTAAAAGACTATCTATAGATAAGGTTTCACCATAGGAAACCTTTCGAATATGTCTTTGAAAGGCCTCCTTTGGTATAAGTCTGTTCATTAAGCTTTCAATAGAAGCCACAACAACGCATTTTTCTCCGCTGATAATCGTGTTAATGGTCTTAATCCGCCCTTCTAAAATCTGATGACTATGGGCGTCAATATCATAAAACAGAGTCTCAGTTCCTGGATAAAAGCATGCTCTTTCTCCTATAAAAAATTTCAAATCTTCGAAAATCTTTTTTGCCTGTCCTTCATGGTGGGTGATAATCAATCCTTGCCTATTAAAGGATTGGGTTAGGACAAAAGCAATATGAGAAATCTGTCCATCGATTAAGCCATGGATAGTAGTAGGCGTCCACTTTTTTTCGATGGTTCTTTGAATTTGCTGATATGCTTGAAACTCCTTGACAGACTCTAAAAAAAAGTTATTCTGCAAGTCCTCCACATCCTCTTTGCTGTGCAAACAATCCTAGCCCAGATTCTCTCATCCGGGCCTATCCTTGCAACTATAGTATAAAATTATGACTATTTATTATATTGATTCATTGCTCTGTCTATACCTTCCTTTAAATACAATTCAACAGCTTCAGCAGCATCTTTGACAACTATATCTATCAATTCCCTTTCTTCCTTTGGGAATCGACCCAATACATAGTCTGCCAGATTTCCACCCCTTGGCTTTCCTATTCCTATGCGTACTCTAGGAAAATCATGGGACTGGATTTCATAAATAATAGATCTCATGCCATTATGGGTTCCTGCACTTCCTTTAGTACGTATTCTTAGTTTTCCGACTTCAATGTCAATATCATCATAAATCACTAGAATTTGTTCACTATCTAATTTATAGAAACTAACAATCTCTAAAAGACTATGACCACTTAGATTCATGTAGGTTTGGGGCTTTACTAGAAGCACTTTTTGGTTTTCAATGAATCCTTCTCCTATCAGGGACTTGAATTTTATCTTATTAATAAGAATATTATTTTTCTCTCCCAGATAATCAATTGCCTCAAAGCCTACGTTATGCCTCGTACCTGCATATTGTCTACCAGGATTGCCGAGGCCTACAATTACATGCATGTCAAACACCCTTTCTCCATTCTGCAGTCAATCATTATTATACCACAATTCAGCTTTAAAGGTGCACATCAAAAAAAGGCGGAGAAAACCTCCACCTTTTAATCCTTTAGTCAAACAATTTGCTTACAGACATATTTTCATAAATTCTTTTGATAGCTTCTGCAAAAATAGGTGCTACCGTTAAAGTTTTAATATTCTTTAGCTGCTTACTTTCCTCTAATGGCACTGTATCTGTAATTACCAGTTCTTTAATGACAGAACTTTGTATTCTTTCAATAGCAGGACCTGATAATACAGGATGGGTACAGCAGGCGTAAACTTCCTTAGCTCCCAAGTCTTTTAATGCCTTTGCTCCTTGAGTAATGGTACCCGCTGTATCAATAAGATCGTCTACAACAATAACATTTTTCCCATCTATATCTCCAATTACGTTCATAACCTCCGATACATTGGCCTTTGGTCTTCTTTTATCAATAATGGCAATTGGTGCATCTAGTAAAGTTGCAAGGCTCCTGGCACGGGTAACACTCCCTAAGTCTGGTGATACCACAACCAAATCTTCTAAATGTAAGGTTCTAAAATATTCTGCCAAAATAGGCACGCCCAAAAGGTGATCAACGGGGATGTTGAAATAACCCTGAATTTGTGGTGCATGTAAATCCATAGCCAATACTCTGTCGGCTCCAGCGGTTGTTATCAAATCCGCTACTAGTTTTGCTGTAATAGGGTCTCTTGCCTTTGCTTTACGATCCTGTCTCGCATAGCCATAATAGGGTACAACAGCGGTAATTCTACCAGCAGATGCTCTTTTAAAAGCATCGATCATAATCAATAGTTCCATTAAATGTCTATTTACAGGTGCACAAGTAGACTGTACAACGAAGACATCGGCCCCTCTTACTGTTTCATTAATATTGACCGCAATTTCTCCATCACTAAAGGAGCCAACCTGTGCACATCCTAGATTTACGCCAAGTTCTTCACAAATCTTCACAGCCAGTTCCCTACTAGCATTTCCAGCAAACACCTTAATCGTTTGTCCATTGATATTCATTTGTTAATCCTCCCCAGATCAATCTTTTTTCATCAAACCTTTGCGTTCTACCCAACCTTGCTTATTCTCTTGTTTTGCTCTTGCTACAGACAACGACCCTGAAGGCACTCTTTTGGTAATTGTAGACCCCGTAGCAATATAGCCATTCTTTTCTATGACTACAGGGGCAACCAAGTTTACATTACTGCCTACAAAGGCATTATCTTCTACAATCGTCTTATGTTTGTTCTTGCCATCATAATTTACAAACACTACACCACAGCCTATATTCACATTTTTTCCAACTTCTCCATCTCCTATGTAAGCCAAATGAGAAGCCTTCGAATGATCTCCTATTGTAGAATTTTTCACTTCTACAAAATCTCCAATTTTAACATATTTTCCCAATTTGCTATTGGGTCTTAGATAGGCATAAGGACCGATATGACATCCTTCATCCACATAACTGTCTGTTAGTGTGGAACTCTGTATCTCTACCCCGTTTCCTAAAATACAGTTTTCAATGCGGCAGTTGTGTCCGATTAAACAGTCCTCTCCAATGATAGTATTCCCCTTGATGATTGTACCGGGATAAATAATTGTATCTCTATTGATCCTAACAGCTTTATCAATATAGGTACTTTTGGGATCGATAATACTAACCCCCTCTTCCATAAATCCCTGCAAAATCCTATGGCGCATAATTTCTTCTGCTTCCGCCAGCTGCACCCTTGAATTCACACCCATAATATCTGTACTATCTTCAATAGTATAGGCCCCTATTGTACAATCCTGACCACGAAGAATTTCTACAACATCGGTAATATAATACTCTTTTTGAGCATTGTTATTGGTCAACTTTTTCAAAGCTTCTTTCAATAGCCTCGATTCATAACAATAAATGCCAGAGTTTATCTCTTTCACTTTTCTTTCTTCTTCTGTTGTATCTTTGTGTTCAACAATTCTTTCTACCTTTCCATTGCTATCTCGTATGATTCTTCCATAACCTGTTGGTTCTTCCAACAGCGCAGTTAATACTGTTCCTTGGTAACCCTTGCTCCTATGGTATGTAAGGAAGCTCTCAATCACGGAAGGACGAATTAAAGGAGTGTCTCCATAAAGTAGTAAAACCAATCCCTCCTCTTTCAGCAAATGGTCTGTCTGCATTACTGCATGTCCTGTACCCAACTGTTCTGTCTGATGGACATAGGTTAGCTTTCTATGGGCGATGGTGTCCTTTACCAATTCAGCTCCATGTCCAACTACAACAATTGTTTCATCTGAATGGATGCTTTCAGCAACATCAACTACATGCTCAACCATAGGTTTACCGCATACTTGGTGTAAAACCTTTGGAATTTTAGATTTCATCCTAGTTCCTGCACCTGCTGCTAAAATAACTGTTGTTACTTTACTCATTGATGCCACTCCTTATTATATATTATTTTAAAAGTCTATTGTATACAAAAATCTTTTTTCCCTATATTTGTACATATACTAATTCATAAATATTTCCTTTTTTCTTTATATTTTAGGTAAACTTTTTCTCGTCCTCTAGTATACCACTTTTCATTTGAAACATCACCCTCCTTTTTCGTCTTTTTTCATCAATTCTTGTCTTTTCAAATAGCATAAAAAAATCTATGGCTGTTAATGACTAACCTCCATAGATTATTATGCTTTATTTTGGGGTATAAAAGCAGTATAGATCATATGCATGATCTATACTGCTTTTCATTCTTCCTCTTTTTCATCCTTCACTTTTTCATATTCAGAAAAAATTGATTCCTGTAGTCGGGTTCTTGTTTCTGAATTGATTGGATGGGCTATATCTCTAAAATCCCCTTCTCCCATCTTTCTGCTTGGCATGGCAATGAATAGTCCGTTTTGTCCTTCGATGATCTTGATATCATGTACGACAAATTCATTGTCAAAAGTCACCGATACAATTGCTTTCATTTTTCCCTCATCATTGATCTTACGAATTCTTACGTCAGTAACCTTCATGATGTTTACCACCTCCCTGGCCCCTGCTAACAAGATGTTTTACTTATTCTCTAAAAATTTCCAATTTCCTGCTTGTCCAAAAATAAATTTGTAAATATTTTGTTATTTTTCTATTTTTTTAATCTATTTTAAAATTTTCTGAGGATTCCTTCCCCGACTTTAGGCCCTAAATCAAATCTTGATTGGGATAAATGGTTATCTCTCCTTTTTTTTCATCCACACCTTCTAATATTAAAAGAGGCACATACTCCTCAACTAACTTTTTCTGGGGTTCACTTGTAGCAATCATAATGCCAATACCTCTTACATTGGCATCAAATTCTTTCATCATATCTACCATTCCTTTGGCAGTTCCTCCCGCCTTCATAAAATCATCTATAATAATTACATTGGCTCTGGTTTTAATGGCTCTTTTTGAAATAGACATGGTTTGTATTTTCCCAGTAGAGCCTGATACATAGTTGATGCTGACTGTAGATCCTTCTGTAAGCTTGCTGTCTCTTCGCAAGATAATTAGAGGTACATTTAAGGCATTAGCCGTCATTAAGGCAATGGGTATTCCTTTTGTTTCCACGGTTATTACATAATCCACTGCCGCGGAAACAAACTTGCTTGCAAATATCTCTCCCATCTTTCTCACAATGGCAGGATTATAAATAATATCTGCCATATATAAAAATGTACCTGGTACAATACGACTAGGCTCCTTTAACCTTTCACAAATATCCTCTAATAAAATACGGTTACTTTCTCTGCTAGTCATAGGAATATATTTTACCCCTCCTGCAGCGCCAGCAATCGTCTCTATTTTCCCTAATTTTAAATCTTCCATTAGTTTTTTAGCTACTACAATATCTTCACTGATTGTAGATTTTGCTGCATTAAATCGATTGGTAAAGAAGCTTAAGGTAAAAATTTCATTAGGGTTATCACAAAGAATTTTTATTAATGCTCCTACTCTTTCATTTCTCTTTAGTTTCATAAAAGCAACGCTCCAGTCCGAATATTATTTTGTTATTATATAATTTTATTCGTTTTTTATAAATTATTCAATCTTTATTGTCCTATTATTTTTCAAAAGATTTTCTAAAACAATACATTCTATGATATAATTTGACTAGCATTTTTAAGAAAGTTTTTAAAAAAATCAGAATATATATATATAATAGTGTTCTTTTATGGCAATACTACTAGTTAATTTTATGTAAAATTTTCTTTTAATAAAAACAATACTATCTGGAGGAAAAAAATGGATCATTTTGACTTAAATACCCGTAATGTACAACGTGTCCACTTCATCGGCATTGGCGGTATCAGCATGAGTGCCATCGCTGAAATGCTCCTTACCTTTGATTATAAAGTCTCTGGTTCTGATATGAGAGCTTCAAAAATTACAGAAAGACTTGAAAAAAAAGGTGTTTCTTTAACGATTGGACATGACCCTAAAAATATTGGTGATTGTGATTTGGTAGTCTATACAGCAGCTGTTAAAGGAGATAATCCTGAATTGATAAAGGCACAGGAAATGGGTATACCTATCATTGACCGAGCTGAGATGCTTGGACTTCTAATGAAGAAGTTTCATACGAGTATCGCTGTGGCAGGTACCCATGGCAAAACAACAACGACCTCGATGATATCTCTTATTTTGGAAGCCGCGGGCTTTGATCCTACTATTTTAGTTGGAGGAGAGCTTGATGAAATCGGCGGCAATGTAAAAATAGGAAAAGAACACTATTTAGTAACAGAAGCCTGTGAGTATGTAGAGAGCTTTTTAAAGTTTTTTCCTAAAATCGGTATAATTCTTAATATTGATGCAGATCATCTGGATTATTTTCAAGATATGGATCACATCCATCGTGCCTTCTCTAAATTTGCAGCGCTAATTCCTGATGATGGTTACCTTATTGCATGCAAGGATGACCCCAATACAGAAAAGGTGCTTCAAACTACAGATAGACCTATTCTCACCTATGGAATCCAGCAGAAATCTGATTATCAGGGAAGGAATATACACTTTCGTTCCAATGGTTTCCCAACTTTTGATGTATTTTATCTGGAGGAATTTTTGGGGACCTTTGAACTGCAAATTCCTGGTTACCACAATATCAGCAATGCCCTTGCCGCCATTGCATGTTGCCATGCTCTTGGTGTTCCCGTAGAAAAAATCAGAGATAGGTTGGCTTATTTCAAAGGCACCCATCGCCGTTTTGATATACTAGGTGAACGCAATGGCATGACGATTATTGATGATTATGCCCATCATCCTACGGAGATTAAGGCAACCCTAGGAGCCGCTACCCGATATCCCCATAGAGAAATCTGGTGTATTTTCCAACCCCATACCTATAGTAGAACCATTTCTTTTTTCCAAGAATTTTCCCAATCATTCAAGGATGCAGATAAGGTAATTATTACAGATATTTACGCTGCCCGAGAAGCAGATACCCAGGAGATAAAGGCTTCTGATTTAGCACAGGCTATTTCAAATCATCACAAAAAAGATGTAGCCTACATCCGTGAATTTTCAGAAATTGCAGATTATGTTCTTAAGAATGCCCAGACAGGAGACTTAATTATTACCATGGGGGCAGGAGATATCTATCGTGTAGGTGAAATGCTTTTACAAGAAGAATTGATAAAAGCTTGAGATATTCCCATCTCAAGCTTTTTAATATTTTATAGCCTTCTACTCATATATTAAGGTGTTGAGAATATACTTCTGACTGACTCCCCTATCTTGCTGCTCAAATATACCCTGCCTTGATAGACAACATGATTTTGATATACATCTAAAGTTAATTGTTCTTTTCCTACTATAAAAGTCATCTTGAAAGCCCACTTTTCATCCTCGGGCAATTCCTTTACAGGTTCCAAAGAAGATTTTAGAATATATCTCGGGATCTCGGCAGGATAATAGGTAGTATCCTCAAAGTCATACTCATCTAATAGGTCATCTACAACTACACTTTTTGCTTTTAAAAGATAATCAATTTCTCCCTTTTCAGAAGCGTTCTTTACAGGGAGTCTTTCTTCAATATATTGCCATAGAATTGGATCGTATTGATAGTAAGCAAAATTATCAGAGGAATCCAGGGTCAACACTTCCCGACTGAGCAAATTAATGGCATATTTCTTTTCTCTGCTTGTAATAGAAATATGGTAATCGGGATAACTGGCTGGTATGCCAATCGCTTTTTCCTTAGTAATTGGTGCCAACAAATCCACCTTATCTAAAAACTCTTTTATTTCATTGTCATTTAGCATCCTCTTTTTATTCGCATCCCTTGCTTCGATCTGAATAGAATCAGCATTTTTAAATGTAACGCTAGCGTTATAGCGATTCATATAAATATGATCCAATAATGAAATCAGCTCTTCCAACTTTTTCTCATCCACTTTGAAAATTTGATCGGTACCTTGAATATCTTCTATAAGGAGTCGATGGGACAACACATGAATCTTTGCATTTTTACTTTTCATATGAATGATATAAAGGAAGGGCTCTTTCTCGTATTCTTCCAAGGTTTTTTCTAAGGTAAGGGTTTCAAAAAAATTACTTATTTCTTGTAAATCTGCTCCATCTATCTCGATAGATTCTGCTGCTCCAGGATTACTCTCAAGCCAGATCTCATCCAGATTAGAAAAAAGTTCCTTTAAATTCATAGGTGTCGCTACCTTCACCTCATTTTTAACAATCCCCGCTGCCAACTTTTCCTCCAGCTTATCCTTCCGAGCTTGTCTTTCTTGAACGACAAAAAAAGTTATGGATGCACTCAGTATAGCAAACATCAAAAATCCTATAAAAAAGAAGCCTACTCTGCCTTTCTTTTTCTTCATAATTTATCACTCCTATTTATTTACCCTTTAACAGATTCCCAATTATACTATCCTACGTTAAAATTTTTTTACCCATGATTTGTCACCATTCTATTATTCGACGAAATTTTGAAAACTCCTCTTTCACCATTTTCAAACCTTCCCATAGGCAATGCTGTTGTTATCTCTTTCTTTGTTCACATAGAAAGAGGACGAAAATCCTTCGTCCCCACTTTTTCCTTACAACAAAAGGCACTACTCTTTCTATAAAATATTTTCATTCTTATAAATTTCTATTATAAGCTTTTCTACTTTTTCAATATCATGCAAGAAATAGGATACCCCTTTTTCTGTACTTTTTCCTGGCAAGGAGTTGGTTTTTAATGTATCTGCTGTAATTCCAGCTGCATCCTTTACATACACCAATATTTCTCCCATATCCATATTGGTATCTATATGTTTAAATACAGTATTGACAACGACTGGCAGCCTGAAACCCAATGCTTTTCCCCATGCAGCTTTTATAAACTGCTGTTGGGCTCTTATTCGTCCTAAATCTCCATCAGGGTAACCTCCACCATTATTATTTTTCCGAAATCTTAAAAAATTCATAGACTGTTTTCCATTTAATACCTGTACGCCTTTTTGAATTCGAATGTGAAGTTCTGGTACAGCAAAGGGATCGTCATATTCCATATTCATAGGGACATTGACCTTAACACCTCCTAAGGAATCAATAATCCTCTCTACTCCTGTATATGTAACCTTCACATAGTGCTGTACAGGTACTCCTCCTAATATATCACTCACTGCCTTCATGGTCCCTTGTGCACCTTCGTCTCCATAGACAGAATTAATTTTCTTTTTATCTGCTGCATTTCGTCCTGGACGGGCATAATAGGTATCTCTGGGAATAGAAATCATATCAATTCTTTTCTTCTCTGGCTCAAAGCTTGTAAAAATAATGGTATCTGTTCGAGGCCCTTCCATTCCAAGTAAAACCACATTAATTCGATTACTATCCTCTATGAGCTTTTCTAGTTCTGTCTTCTTTTGCACTTCTTCCTCTACTTCTGGCTCTTCAATCAACACTTCCTCTGGTTCCTTTATCTCACTAACTACTATATCATCCGTAGAACTATACAATTTAGAAAAAGCCATGATTCCTGCACCCATGATAAATATAAAGCTTACTAAGGCTATTAGAAAAATCTTCAAAAATGGTTTCATGTCTTTCTCCTTTCATACTGGTATCTCTATTATTGTATCACAATCATTTTATTTCTTTAATCAGAAATTAATTACAATTATTTCTAATTCCATTTTTCAATTTGTTATCACAGCTAAAAGGAGAACATCACATCCATGCGATGTTCTCCCTATTGTTAATACTTTGATAATATTTCTGCCAAATGAGCCAAGGTTCTAACCCCTACCCCTGTAGGACCTTTTACCCGATATCCATTGTCTTTTTGTGAAGCCACTGTACCTGCAATATCAATATGGACCCATGGCTTATTTTCCACAAAGGCTTCGATAAATAGCCCCGCAGTGATCATACCAGCCCAGCGACCTCCTGTATTTTTAATATCGGCAACATCACTCTTTAGAAGTTCTTTATATTCCTCGAAGGCTGGCATCTGCCATATCTTTTCTCCAGCTTTTTCAGAAGCTTCCTGCAGATTTTTCCACAACCCGTCATTATTGGTTAGAGCTCCTGTAGTCACATGTCCAAAGGCAACTACACAAGCACCTGTAAGGGTAGCGATATCAACTATCTTCTGAGCCCCTCTATGCATTGCATAGGATATCCCATCTGCTAGAATCAATCTTCCCTCTGCATCAGTATTAATAATTTCAATGGTCTTTCCATTCATACTTTTTACAACATCCCCCGGTTTTTGAGCTGTGCCAGAAGGTAGATTTTCACAAGCAGGAATGACGGCAATAATATTTATTTCGGGTTTTAAGCCGCCAATTGCATCCATGGCACCTATGACAGCAGCAGCTCCGGCCATATCATCCTTCATTTCTTCCATGCCTGCAGCAGGTTTTATAGAGATCCCTCCTGAATCAAAGGTAATCCCTTTGCCTACAAATGCTATCTTCTCATCAGTATCCTTTCTCCCTTTATATTCTAGAAAAATCAACTTGGGAGGTTCCGCACTTCCCTTTGATACCCCTAAAAAGGCATTCATGCCCAGTCCTTCCATATCTTCTTTCTCAAGTACTTCTATGTCCATACCATGCTTTAGGGCAATCTTGCTGGCTATCTCTGCTAAATCCCTGGGTGTCATCCCATTGCCTGGCTCATTTACCAGATCTCGGGCTAGATTCACACTTTGAGCCAATATGATTCCTCTATCCACTCCTTTTTGCAGCTGCTCATCCTCCGCCTCATAGGTTTTAAAAAAATAAATTTCCTCTAATTTTTCTTTTTTCTCTTCCTTTTGGGTCTTGTATTTGTCAAATCGATAAAGAGACATAAAAGCACCTTCAGCTATACTCTCCCCTAAAGAGATGGGACACATTTTCTTTTCTAGTGCTTCTCCCAAATAAATTGCTGTTGTTTTACTCCCTATCCTTTGTGCAGTACGAATTCCCTGACCAATGACATTTCTTATTGCTTCCTCATTAACCTTTTCTTCACTCCCTAATCCTATTAAAATGATCTTTTTGGGTGCTATTCTTCCTAAGGTATGGATAATCTGTTGTTCCATTTTCTTTCCTAGAAATTCTTCTAAAGATAACATTTGTTCAAGTATGCCACCTAGTTTATGGTCTATCTCCTTTGCTTCTCCTTCTAACCTTTTAGTTCCTTCGTAGATTCCTAAAATAACACTATCTACAGCTAAGGAAATCATACTTTCTTTCATAATATGAATTTTCATCTCATAACCTCCCAATTATTCACTTTTCTCGTTACCATTTTATTTAATCATAGGATATGTATTCCCTATTCTTTATATTTATTTCAACATTCTTAATGCTTCTGTAAGTTTCGGAAGTATTTGCTTCTTTCTAGATATAATATCTTTTACAAAAATACCTTGGGTTGCTTCTACCTCAAAGGCAACAGCCAAAAGACTTACATTGGCACATTGATATAACAGGTAAGACCCTTCATTAAGAATATCTGTAATTACTAAAAGAGTTAGGTAATAATTATTTCGCTGATGAACACGATTAATAAAATCAATAATCTGTTCCCTTCGATTAAAAACATCTTCAATATCCAGAGTAAATACCTGGCTTACACCAACTTTTTCCCCTTCCAATTGAAATTCTTTGAAATCCTTATAAAATACTTCTTCAATACTATATCCCTCTAACGACGTACCGGTTTTAAACATTTCCATAGCAAAGGTTTCTAAATTTATATTTAATATCTCATTTAAAGCCTCAAGAGCTTGTTTATCCCAATCCGTAGTTGTAGGAGATTTTAAGAGCAGCGTATCAGAGACTATTCCAGCTAGCAAAACCCCTGCTATCTCTTTAGAAATTGTTAGCCGAGTTTCCTGGTACATCTGATAAACAATGGTACAGGTGCTTCCTACAGGCATGTTTCGAAAACTAATAGGCATAGAGGTAGAAATATCCCCGATTTTATGATGATCTACAATTTCCAATATTTCTGCCTCTGACAGACCTTCCGCACTTTGCCCATATTCATTGTGATCTACCAAAATTACTTTTTTCTTCTGTGGATTGATGATATGTCTTCTTCCAATAAATCCTAAAAACTGTTGATTTTTATCAATTACAGGAAAATTTCTAAAGGTAGTATGGATCATCTCATCCTTTACCTCTTCCAAGTATTCATCTTCACTGAATTGAATAATTCCTTGGCTTTTCATGATAGAGGCAATAAAATTGCATTGGTTGATTAGCCTAGAAGTTGTAAATGTATCCTTAGATACAGACAAAAGATTAACTCCTTTTTCTTTTGCTAACTCTATGTGCTTATGGGGAACTGATTTCCCTCCAGTAACAATAATCAATTTCACGCCTACCTCAATAGCATTTTCTATAATACTATAGCGATCTCCCACAATGATAACATCCTCTTTACTCAGAGTTCCTCGAACAGTTTCATGGTAGAAGGCCATTATCTTGATTCTTCCAGAGATCTCCCGAGAGCCATTCACTAGAATTTCTCCCTCTAGGTCCAAAGCAATATTTTCTAATGAGGTTTCCAGCCTATAAAAATCTCCCTTAATAAGTCCCATGGCTATATCTTTCATTGTAATGATTCCAGCCAATCTTCCATCCACATCTACAATGGGGAGGGTTTTCAGGTTTTTTGCTTCCATCATCTTATAAGCATGCAGGATAGAAGCGGTGGGAGAAATCCCCTTTACCCGATCATAGTTTAAATCCTTCAACTGAATCTTTACATTTTTGAGGCAGGTAGGCTCCTGAACCTTAAAATAGTCCAATACATATTTTGATTCTTTATTCAGCGTTCCTAAAACACAGGGAATGGTATGATAGCCCAATTGATTTTTTAAGTTGGCAAGGGCAATGGCAGATGCTACAGAGTCTGTATCGGGGTTTTTGTGTCCAAATATAAGGGTTGACATGCTAATTCTCCTTCGCTGTGAAATCTATCTATATCTCTATCATACATTATTTTCATTTTAAAAGGCAAATATAAAACTGCCTATTTTTATAGGCAGTCCCTATTCAAACTATAGTTGAAATTCTCTTGCTACGGCTTCAATTGCTTTTTGCTTGTCATTGGTGTGGATTGCATAGGATATTCTGATTTCCGAGGTGGTTACCTGCTTAAAGTTAATGTTGGAATCCGCAAAAACTTTAAACATTCGAGCAGCAACTCCAGACTGACTTCTCATACCAATTCCTACTACCGAAAGCTTTGTTATATCGGTCTCAATATCTACTTCTACCTCCTTAAACTGTTCCTTAACTATCTTCATAATTCCTTCGATGGTATTCTGATCATTCTTCGGAGCCGTAAAGGATATATTGACCATCCCATGGGAAGGAGCTGTCTGGCTAATCATGTCAATATTGATATCCATTTTTGCTAGTTCTCCAAAAACAAAGGAAATATTTTTTATATCATAGGGTACATGGTTGATCGTAACCATTAAGTCCTTATCACTTACTGACAAACCTGTAATCGCTCTGCTCTCCATTGTCACATCATACTCCTTTATATAAGTTCCAGGCCAATCTTCTGTACTGAGGGCTACATAAATAGGTACATTGTATTTTTGACCGATTTCCACTGCTCTGGTTTCCATAACGGTTGCACCTAGGCTAGCCATCTCCAGCATTTCTTCGTAGGATATTTCATCTAGTTTTCTGGCTGTTGGCACCTCTCGAGGATCTACGGAATAGATGCCATCTACATCGGTATAAATCTCACAGGTACCCCCTAGTTTTGCTGCCAAAGCAACGGCTGTTGTATCAGAGCCGCCTCTGCCCAAGGTGGTAATATCTCCATTGGCATTGATCCCTTGAAACCCTGCAACCACAATAATCTTTCCCTTTTTTAAGTCTCCTTCTATTCTCTCAACTTGGATATCCTGTATACGGGCCTTTGTATGGAAGCCTTCTGTCAGTATTCCTGCTTGAAAACCTGTTAAAGACAGGGCATCATAGCCCAATTCATGAAGGGCTATGGTCAAAAGAGCTATAGACACCTGCTCTCCCGTAGACATTAGCATATCCAATTCTCTATTAGGGGGGGTCTGACTAATTGCTTTTGCCATATCCAGCAGCATATCTGTGGTCTTTCCCATGGCAGATACCACCACCACCACATCATCACCCTTGTCCTTTCGAGCAGCAATTCGTTTTGCTACCCCTTGGATTTTTTCGATAGTCCCTACAGAAGTCCCACCGTATTTTTGTACAACTACTGCCATATTCTCGTCCTCCTAAATTATTTCAGTTCTCCATTCATTTACCCCAAAACACCAAGGGGAAAGCCCTTTAAAAATCTTCTATATCCAAAAGCAAACATCCACCATTTCCCATTTATAGGAAATAAAAAAACAGCTCGAGAGCAAAAAGGTCTCCAAGCTGTTCTTCATAACCATAGAATAGGCCCTTTCCCTCGTGTGGAATAGCACTTCATCAGTCAATCGGGGCACTCACTGACGACAGTCCCATATTTATTCAATATGGACCCAGCTATAGAAACCGAGGCAAGGCTTCTAAGCTTCGGCGGTTATTCCTTTCCTATAGGATCTAAGATGTCCTCATTCTCCCCTATAGTACTCTTCATAGACCGCAACCTCTACAACACAACCAAATGAATATCATCTTTTCATTTTTTTGTATTGTATCATGGTTCTTTTTTTATGTCAATGGTTTTCACAAGATCAACGGAAGTTTGTACCTCTTTTTACATAAGCCTTTGAAGAAAATTATGGAGGTAGAGAAGTCTTTATTTCGATAATTTTATTTGCTATTTTATGTTCTTTTTTCACATACTATTCCTGAAGGAGTTTTAAAAAATTGTCTTTGCTAGATTCTATAGGATTGCATTTTAACGCCCCATTGTCCAAGCAAATGAAGAAGGAGGAATATTCAATGGAAGACAGAACCTCAAGAAAAATCACCTTTTGGGAAGCAATGTTTGTAATTTTTTTCCTTATCCTGTCACTGATAAGTACCCTTATATTTTTTGAGGGAGATCCTCACATACCTATTTTGGCAACTACGGTCCTTGCAACTTTGATTGCCCTTAGAGCTGGATTTAAATGGGTTGATATTGAAGAGGGGATATTAGACACCATTAGAATGTCTATGCAGGCTATCTTAATTCTAATGATCATTGGCAGTATTATTGGCACTTGGATCCTTGCTGGTATTGTACCTACTATGATTTATTATGGACTGCGGATTTTATCACCAGGAATATTTCTTGTTGCATCTACGCTGATTTGTTCTATTGTTTCCTTAGCTACTGGAAGCTCCTGGACAACTGCTGGCACAGTAGGTATTGCCCTTTTAGGGGTTGGAGGTGGTCTTGGAATTCCACTCCCCATTGTAGCTGGTGCCATTATTTCTGGTGCCTATTTTGGCGATAAGATGTCTCCTCTGTCCGATACAACCAATTTAGCCCCGGCCATGGCTGGTGCCAATCTTTTTGACCATATTAAGCATATGCTCTTTACAACAGGTCCAAGTTTAATTATTTCTCTGGTCTTATACGGAATTATAGGCCTTAGATATACAGGACAAAATCTGGATGTAGCTGGAATTGAAGCTATATTAACCATTTTAAGGGAAGAATTTTTCATTCATCCTGCCTTGCTCATCCCTCCTATTTTAGTTATTGCTATGGTTATACTAAAAATTCCTGCCCTACCAGGATTAATCATAGGCGTTATTCTAGGTGGAGGTTTTGCCGCTCTTTTTCAAGGGGCAGGCATGACAGAGATTATCGATGCTGCTCACTATGGCTTTACCTCTGAAACAGGTATGGAGGCTGTTGACGAGCTTCTGACCCGTGGCGGCCTAGATAGTATGATGTGGACCATCTCTTTAATCTTAGTAGCCATGTCCTTTGGTGGTACTTTAGAGAAAACGGGTATGCTTCAAGTGTTGGCTGATAAAATCCTTGTCTATGCCAACAGCACAGGTTCCCTTGTAACGGCTACCATTTTAACCTGTATTTTTACAAATCTCACCACAGGAGATCAATATCTTTCTATTGTAGTTCCTGGGAGAATGTATCGTCAAATCTATATGGACAGAGGACTGCATCCCAAGAATCTCTCAAGATGTTTGGAAGACTCTGGAACTTTAACTTCACCCTTTGTTCCCTGGAATACTTGCGGGGCCTTCATGATTTCTACCTTGGGTGTACATCCCTTTGCCTATCTTCCCTATGCTTTTTTAAATCTTCTTAATCCTCTCATTTCTATATTTTATGGCTTCACTGGTATTACTATGGAGAAGCTGGAGGACCCCAAATAATAGCCTAACACACAATCCCTCTATGCTTTGTAAAGCACATAACATGAATAAGAAAAAGGCTAAGCAAAAAACCTCTTCATAGGAAGAGGTTTTTTGCACTAATGATGAATAGGCTTGTCAATAGCTCCATGGGCCGCTTCCATCATGATTTCTGACAAGGTAGGATGGGGATGAATAGCCTGTGCCACATCATATACAGTTCCTTCCATTTGCATAGATACAATGGCTTCAGCAATCATATCGGTGGCATGGACAGCCATGATATGAACTCCAATAATTTCCCCATATTGCTTTTCAGCAATGATTTTTATAAAGCCCATGCTCTCTCCCTCTGCCAAGGCCTTTCCATTGGCACTCAAAGGAAACTTGCTTACGGTGATGTCATAACCCTTTTCCCTGGCAGCCTTTTCTGTAAGACCTACCGATGCAATTTCAGGGAAGCTGTAAATACAAGAAGGCACGATGTCATAATTTATCTTATTTTCTCTTCCAAATATATTTTCAACTGCGGTGATGCCTTCTGCAGAAGCCAGATGGGCAAGCTGGTATTTTCCATTTACATCTCCTATGGCATAAATCCCAGGAATATTGGTCTCTAGTTTTTCATTTACCTGGATCCCATTTTTATCTATGGCTAGCCCCAATCCTTCTAATCCCTCTATATTCGGTTTCCTGCCGAGACTTATAAGAATATAATCTCCCTTACGAAGCATTTCTTTTCCATGAACTTGCAGCTTGACTGTTTTTCCTTGTATAGACAGAATCTGGGAATTTGTTAGAATCTCTACTCCTTTATCTATTAAGTGCCTTTGTAATGCCTCAGCCAATTCTTCTTCTGTCCCTGTTAATATTCTTGGGGAGCGCTGTATCAAAGTTACTTTGGTACCTAGGGCGTTAAATAGTGTTGCAAATTCAACAGCAATCACCCCTCCTCCTAGTATCACCAGTTCTTTAGGTACTGCTTTTAGCTGCAGTGCTTCTTTACTGGTAATGACTGCTCCCACTTTTACAGCCTCATCCATTCCTTCAATGGGAGGTATGGCAGGGCGGGAGCCTGTAGCAATAATGAGATTTTTTCCTATAAGGGTTTCTCCATTGACCATCACCCGATGTTTATCCAATACTTTTCCTATACCTTGATAAACTTCAACACCGTTCTTTTTCAACAAATTCTCTACACCCTTCACCAATCGTTGTACAACCATGTCTTTGCGCGCATTCATTTGAGACCAGTTAATCTTAAGCTTGCCTTTATCTATCCCATCAATGCCAAAAAAATCACTTCTCTGTACCTCTTGGTATACTCTAGCACTTTTTAACAAAGCCTTCGTGGGGATACAGCCCCAGTTCAAGCATACACCGCCAATGTCCTCTTTTTCCACAAGGGCTACCCGACTGCCCATTTGAGCCGCCTTAATGGCCGCCACATAGCCTCCTGGGCCAGCTCCTAATATAATGATGTCATAATTCATTTGTACAACACCTTCCTTCATAAACCCCGCATTAAAGTAGTATGAGCTTATAGGGCTCTTCTAGATATTTTTTTATGATATTTAGGAATCTAGCACCATCGCCTCCGTCAAGGACCCTATGATCAATGGATAGGGACAAGGGCACCCTATATCGCAGCACCAATTTATCTTCTCGTACCACAGGCTTCTTTTCTATTTTTCCAATGCCTAAAATAGCTGCTTCGGGATAATTAATCACAGGAACTCCAAAGCTAGAACCTGCCGCCCCATAATTGGTAATAGAAAATGTACTGCCTCTCAGCTCTTCTACCTGCAGATCCTTCATTCGAGCCCTGGTGCTTATATCTTCCAATTCACGAGCCAATTGAAAAATGCTCTTTTTATCTACATCCCGTATGACAGGAACCATCAATCCCTCCTCTGTATCTACAGCAATACCCAAGTGATAAAACCTTTTCAACAGAATTTCTTGATTTTCTTCATCATAGGAACTGTTCATCTTAGGGATTTCCTTGAGAGCCAGCATCACGGCTTTGATAATAAAGGGCATATAGGTGATATGAATCCCTTCTTCTACTTTGAATCCTTCTTTTACCTTATTTCTAAATTCCACCAATGCCGTTACATCCCCTTCATCCATTACGGTTGCATGGGGTGCTGTAAACTTAGACTGCACCATCTTTTTGGCAATGGTTTTACGCATCATACTCAGAGGAATCCTTTCTATATGGCCTTCAGTAGATTGAGTACTTTCTGTTCTTTGTGCCCTATCTTCCTTAGCTTCCCTTTCGACCTTGACAGGAACTTTTTCATGGGCATGTTTAATATCAGCCTTCATAATCCGGCCTCCTGGCCCTGTTCCTTGCAAAGTCCTAATATCTATACCTAAATCATGGGCCATCTTTCTTGCAACAGGAGTGGTTAAGACCTTTCCTCGTGCCTCTTTAGCTATGTCTGTAGGCTTTCGTCCCTCTAAGCTGGAAGGAATCACCTCTGAGGAGGCCTCTAGAGCACCTACCACCCCTGCATTTTCCTCTTCTATTACTTCCTGTTTGCTATCCTCAATTTCACCCTTTTCTAGATCATCGATTCGGACGATAACCGCCCCTACATGGATGGTTTCACCCACCGTTGCCAATAGATCCACCACTTCTCCCGAATAGGGAGAAGGTAATTCTGCATTCACTTTATCCGTTTCTACCTCTGCAAGAGGTGCTCCTGAAGCTATTTTATCTCCTTTTTTCACATACCATTTTAGAAGAATTCCCTCATGAATACCCTCACCAATATCAGGAAACTTAAATTCACGAATCATTACGATCCCCCCTCTAGGTCAAGAAATTTACAACTTCATTAATTTTTTCAAAAATCATATCAGGATGGGGCATATAATAATGCTCTCCTCTTGCCAATGGAACAAT
>JBFNEZ010000047.1:0-20701 GCA_040797825.1 Thermotaleaceae bacterium
GTATTAGCCTAATACCATCCAGCTTTAACTCTGTTAAATACGCATTATCATCAAAAGGCTGTTCTGTCCTTTGTAAAAGCATTGGTGAAACAAACATATATACCACCTCATCATAATTGTAAGGTAGAATGAAGCTATAAGCATTGGTAAGTAATTTACATAAATGGAATTTATCCCATCAAACCCTTTAGAAAAAAATAGACATTCGTTTTAATGTCATTCATCTCTCATGCTTGTTGAACTATTAAAACATTAGCCTTCAAAAAGCACTGACATCAGTTTTTACACGTCATTTTATAGGTTTATTAAAGTAAAGTTATTAATTAATCATGGTTCCCTGTATATTTGTTTTCTGTAATTGAATAATGGAAAATTTCAATGTCTGAATCAATAAAACCCCGTTTTTGGGCTCCTTTTAATGTATGGTACATATTTTCTCTTCCAACACCATTATCAGTATGTATATAAATTTTCTGAGCACGATAGCCTCTCTCACAGAAAATCTTTACAAGATCATATCCAGTTGGAAGTAAATTTCCCTCTGCATCTTCACCTAAGTCGTGGTCTAACGATAGGACAAAAACATTATAGTTTTCTAAGTAATATATAGCTGTATCTACATTTCTAGCTATCACAAATCCATCTGGACAATCTCTTAAATCATCAACATATAAATTGATTTCCTTAGACATCTTTACACTCCTATATAAAAAAATTCAATTACTCAATTGACACTCTATGTTAACGTATAACAAACATTGTGAATTTTCCATGAAAGCTGTAAAAGGCTAAATTAAATAAAAATGGGACAGGTCACTTTCAGTGTCAATTAGTATGGATTTAATTAAGATTAACCTCCTAACGGAACAGTTTAGACATTTCAAGTTTTTAAATTTGTTTCCAAAATATTATTTAATAATTCATATTCAATTCTATTTTAAGTTATTTTTTGAGTTAAAATTATTATGATAGAGCTGAGCATCGGGAGGATAATTCAATGGATAGATTCACCGATTTAACAGGAAGACGTTTTGGGAAACTGACTGTATTAAATAGGGTGGCACAGGAACCGAATGGGCGAATAAAGAATGTATGGAATTGTTTATGTGAGTGCGGGCAGGAAAAAATCATTGCAGGCTCTTCATTGACGAAGAAAAAACCAACACATACATGTGGTAAATGCCTACAATCAAAGGATTTGGCAGGAATGAAGTTTGGAAAGTTGCAAGTTCTTAATAGATACATAGGAACAGAAAAAAAGGGATGGTATTGGGATTGTTTATGTGACTGTGGTACCCTAAGTGCAAAAGATGGATACCGTTTATTATCTGGAAAAACGAAAAGTTGCGGCTGTATTTCACGGGACCGAAAAATTAAGAAACAACAAAAGAGGCTATATCATATATGGTTAACAATGGAGGAAAGCTGCCATACATTAAACAGTATAGATTATATTAACTATGGTGCAAGAGGTTTAAGGGTTTGTAACGATTGGAGTAATAACTTCCTGAGTTTCTACCAATGGGCTACTGCTAATGGATATACGGAAAAATCAACTCTTGACCTAATGAATTTAGATGGGTGCTATGAACCATCTAACTGTCGATGGGTGACAAATAAACAACAAGGCATTGCTACGAGAAATAACTGTCATATTACCATTAACGGCCAGACTAAGACTATTACAGAGTGGGCTGAACTTGCAGGAATTAATCCAAGATTACTTCGCTATCGTGTTGTAAAAGGATGGAAAGATGAAAATTTATTGGATCCAGTAACTGTCCAAAAGGTAATTAAGAATGGTATTTGTGAGGAAGAATTATTTATTAAGAAACAACTAGAAATCGAGTAATGAAAGATCTGCATTGGTCTTTTTGCCGTTTTTTATATTAACCGTTAGTAAATAGGATGACATAATAATTTCTACTTTAAGTAAAAGAAAATTACGCATATCCATACGTTATTTTCTCTAGAGGAGGATTAAAAATGGATAAGGTTTTTGTCGTTATCAGAGTAGGTAAAAACAATGACAAAGTGGTATGGAAAGTTTTTAAATCCGAAAAAAAGGCTAAAGATTTCTGCGAAGAAATGAGTAATGACGAACACAAATTTAGATATGAAGATTGGATAGTAAAATAATGTGTTGTGTCGCAATACAAAACTAATGTAAGCATTAAAGTTTGCTTACAATGTTACAAGATATTCCAAGTTTTGTCGCTAATCGTCTTGCGCCATTTGGATCATCCTTTCGTCCTCTCATATGTAGAAAGTTTGGTCACCCCCTATCAAAAGAGAGATTAGTAGCATTGGAAATTAGTGACTCATTTTTTTTGATCCAAACCGTATATAAGTGGCTCAAATCTAGAATCAAAAACAATATATATTAAAATCAAATGAAGTTTGTGAAAAAATGTACTCACGCTACTGGGAAGGATAGTTCAATAAAAATTCATTCTTTGTAAGTAAATGCGTACTAGTAATTGGTACAAAATTGTTAAGAAGTAAACAAAAGAAGGCAGCTACATAATGACGTATCCTACTTGTTTTCACTGTAAGCAGCATCTAAAAGTTAATAGTTATAGATATTATTAATTTAAAATATGCACTGGATTTGTTTCCATTATGAGTTTAAACACGGTTTGTATGACCCTGATGACCCTATTGCACAACTTTAGCTCTAATCGAGAAATTTAGAAGTAAAGGCTAAACCTAATTACGGCGACAAAGACCTTCCTTGAACGATTGATAAAACGAAAATACTCTAATTCGATTAGCGCTATAGAATGTATACACTGTCGACTATGTTTTGATTCAAAACAAAAGGCTGTTTTCGCAAACATTGTTGTTGTATTCATCTCTTTTTTTAAAACGTAAGACTCATATTAAGATTAAGGGGTTTTGATTTTGAAGAAGTTTCAACAATTCTTAATAGAACTCAGCTTTGGTTTAGTTCTATTACTCGGCCTTTTGTATGTTCCTCGTTTATTTCATAGCGATTGGTTTCAAGAAGGAACGAAAAGCCATCCTTATGCGTTAGGAATTGCTTTATTGGGTACCTACTTGATACGATATCTATTTATATTAATGAAAAATCGACCAAAGAAGTAATACCCAGTATGAGGAAATTATTAAGTAAAAAGATTTAGGCGCTAGGCTAAACGTTTCATAATAAAGACGGAAAACAAAAGCACCCCACGCTTAATAGGCTGCGTTGAGTACTTTGTTTTTTGGTTTTTAAAGAGTTTTGACTAAATTTAAGAGCAAGTCAGATCGGTTTAAGTAAATAAAAAAACAGCTCAGCCCTGCCTAACGGTAGCGGGGAAAAGCTATTTTAACGGCTGTTAGCAGCCCTACCTTAAGGTAGCGGAGAAACTAACATACGTATTATTATGGTACATATTTTAAATAAACTAGTCAACATTATCTCTGCCCAGACTGAAGGTCCATTGATAAAAAACCTTCCCAATAAAGTAGCCTTCAAAGCAACAAAGTATACGAAAAAGCCAAACAAAAATATCTTAAAACATATTCATAACTTTGCTGACGAAACAGCAATAAAATAACGAGCCTTAAAGTGTTTAAACGGAGAAGGTTTGTGCAACAAGCCTGAGCTTATTAAAGATTTAGATTAGAGCGAGCAAAGATACTTGGAATAGAAGGATGGAAAATGAATATGTATGATGAAATAAAAAAGTTAATTGGAGAAGCAGGGAACTAAAGTAATATGGATGTGGAGGTTAGTATCGTGATACCTGATGAGCTAGACGGTGCAAAAGTAATTAAATATACTTCAAATTCCTTATCAAATATTTTTGGAACAGTAAGGATTATAAACGACAAGAAAGAGATAATTGATGAAATATCTATAACTGCTAAGGCTATTTGCAAATACGAAGGAAGTAATGAGTATTACCTCTTCTCATGCGATTTGAATTGGGAAGTTATTGGTGACTTTGATTGCGACTCTTTAAAAGAAGCAATGGAGATTGCTTATAACAGTAATAACGTCAAATATGACGACTGGATAACTAAATAGTCTTTTTGCGTTAACGGGGGCGTTGGTCCAAGAAGAATTAACGCTTTTTATGTGGAATTATTGAACTAAAGGGAAGGTTCAAGAAGGAGTTTTATGTTCTAACGTTGAAAAACTGTTTATAAGACTGTTTTTAAAGGGTTGATTATTTGTGGAAGAATTATTTTATTCTTGGTTTAAAGAGCATAAAGAAGATCTTCTGAAAACAGGAATTGCAACAGAATTGATTTCTGAACCAACCCTTACAGATAATCCAGCAATTTTTGCTGACCACTTTTCTTCTACCAGAATGGGAAGAGTGACAGTTTGGAACTCAGGTTCAATTGAAATAGAGGTTGTAGAACAGGATGCAAGCGAAACAGTGTATTATAAGCATTTAGAAATTAATGAAGAAAACCCTCGTGTCGAAGTCATTTTAAGAGAGTATTTTAATCGTCTTATTTATTAGTTAACCATTTACAAAAATTTTGGTATTGGATAAAGGAGAATAGCATTGTTTATTAGAGCATTTATTCAAGCTAAGACTAATATTGAAGCTGAAACATCCTTGAAGAACTTATTTGTTTTGGCAGAAGAAGTACATTTAAAATTAAGGATTACCAGCTTTGAACCGTACTGGAAATTCGATGATAGCTTCCAAATTGAAATGGAGGGAGAAAGCATCACAGATGGACAACTAAACAAGTTTCTAGGTGGCATTGCGACAAAATGGAATAACTTTTCTGAAAGCTATTTAGCAACCACAACCATTGAAGGTTGTACATTACTCCTAGAAAATTTCGAGTTTATTGAAGTTCTCCCTAATGAGGTGGAATTCTCCCGAAGAGTTTGTGAAGTATTCTACTTAAAATAAAGGGTTGCAAGATTTGAAGAACTTGGAAATTGATGTGGCCGTCCTTTTTGTCTTTAACGGATCAGTTTTGTTGATAATATGTAAAGAAAAAGCACCATTAAGGTGCCTTTCAAAAACTTTAATTTTTGTTTAACTGAATTCCATTGTATGGGCCTTTATTCACTGTTCCAAGTGTCCTTTTCCATAAGGACTCTCTTTGGATAATTTCAGAATCAGATCCATCTAAAAACTCGATAACTGAAAAGACAATAGAATTATATCCATTTTCTAATACGAATAAATTTAGATGATGTGCATTACCAAGGAATTCTAAATGAGTCATCCATCTACGAAGAATCCCGCCTTCTGCCCCATAAGTGCTTCCAATGTATCGACTTTTTCCATCATCAGAACGTTGAATATAAACTCCATTTTGACTTAAAACTTTCTTTAAATTGTTTCCCTCAGAGTTATCTTCCCAAATAGCAATGACTTCTCTCCATGTAAAGGTTTGGCCGAGTACCTCTTCCTGGGATGTATCTACATCTGGCAACTCTAAACCTTCAAACTTTGTTGTTCTTGCATGTCTACTGGTTGCCTTACTTTCTTTAATTATTTCTTCAGAAGATAAAATATCTGCTATTTTAGTTGCTAGCATAAGGTAATCATCTGTATTGTAATCAACGTATGAATTTGTCACCTTTTTAACTTCTGGAAGTAACTTAAGCATGTTTCTCAAACTCTCATTTATATCATCTGCATGGTATATTCTAAAAAATCTATTTGGAGCGTTCTTCCATAACTCAAATGATCTAATTCTGTAAAGATTTGGTTTTACACGGTATGCTACCCATGGAGTTGCTTCGGATGTTCTATCATCCTTTTTCTTTAAGTCAAACATGGCAGCAATCCCGCTATTAATAAGGATTGGTTCCAACACATCAAACATAAACTTTCCCCTTCTGGTATATATTCTTTTTCCATCATAATTATACCAAAACAACAGGTAGAGTTTGGTGAAAAAACTTCCAATGTTTATAAGAAAATTATTAACCTAAAATAATGAGATGCAAGAGTACAAGATTAGGTCACTTCGGCGGCCATTATTCTTTGTTCCACTTTGGGTAAGGTTACTTGTAGAAAGAATGGTATAATTAAGAAAATTTATTAGAGTAATATAGGTGGATATTAGGATTTTGTAGTTAGACAGAACGCTTGTGGTTTCTGTATTTCTTTTGAGTGGATCAAGAACTTATGTCCAAATGAAGTCAAGCACTACATTCTTTTTAGAGTAATTGGTTCCCATAGGGGCCATAATGAAAATGATGAATTCATATAACACCAAAAAATATTAATTTAGGAAGATGGAAATAAATGGATGAAAAGGAACAAGTAACATTAGAAGTCTGGAATGATAAAATATCTATAAACATTATTGGGTTAAAGAAACTAGCATTTGTAGACTACACTCCTGAAATGTATGACCTAATCAGAAATGCGAGATTTAGAATTCCTGAAACCGAGGAAGCTAAAGAAAATTACAAATATCCGTATTCAAATGAATATAATAAATCATTACATCAGATTTCATTTGATTATTATTTTGGTGAAGAAATGCGAAAAGAAGCATATAGCAAGGATTATATAATTGAGCATCTTGATAATGATGGATTTAATTGCTCAATATCAAACCTTTTTTTATTGAAGAAAATTAAAAATACTTATAAAGGCTGGAATTTTGACAAGGTAGTAGATAGTAGCAAGCATATTGCAGCACTAAAGATATATCATGTTCTAGGAAACAGAACATTTCAAATTACTATTGCGTTCAATGAGTTATACCGTAATGATCATTTAGGAAAGTCATTAGAAAAAATTCGATTGCTCTACCCGTATAATTATGAAATTGTACTACAGGATGCTGAACAAATAATTGAAGCAATATCCAATAGAGAAAATATCAACTTTGAAAGATGGAAAGAAATCTACAGGTTCAAAGATATTCGTATAGAGTATGCATCTGAATTACAATTAACGGAAGAAGAGAAGCAACAACCACCTGGTTCATTAGTGATCAGAGATGGTCATTACTATTTGCTTGTTGGGAAAACAGATACTTCAATTGGACTCATCACCTCGATACCTTATGATAAAAATTGGAACATTGAGTGAAAAAAGGATTATCTTTTGATGGTCTTTTTTTTATTCCTTCGAATGAGACTTAATTGTATTATGTCTCATTCGCTTTTTTGCCCTCAGTCTTAGAGCGACAAGGGATAGAGAATTTCTTACCATAAAACTTTTTTATTATTAGATTTTGAATGAGACATATTATACAATATAACCATAAAATGTCTTATTGGGAGAGTGTGGTTGAAGTGAATTTTGTAGAGCCGATTCGAGAAATAAAACACATTGAAACGATCAAAAAATTATTGAAAGATAACCCTAGAGACCATCTGTTATTCGTAATAGGCATCAATACAGCTTTTAGAGTGTCAGATTTACTTGAATTAAAATACAAAGATGTAATGGACGAAAAACAGAACCTACATACCTATTTTAAGCTGAAAGAAACAAAAACTGGAAAGAATAACAAGGTCATCATAACAAAGAATGTACAGAAAGCTTTAAAATCTTATATAAAAGAGAATTTCAATGGTGAACTAGATGAATATTTATTTAAGAGCAGAAAAGGTGTAAGAGCAATCAATCGCAAAAGTGCCTGGCGTATCATTGGAGATGCAGCTAGAATCATTGGTTTAACTGATATAGGTGTTCATTCATTAAGAAAGACATTTGCATACCATCAATACAAGGCTGGTACTGATATTGTGTTGCTACAGGACATGCTTAATCACTCATCACCCGCTATAACTCTGCGATATATTGGAATTACACAAGATGAAAAGGATCGAGCCGTAATGGCACTGGATTTATAAGTATACTTATAATAAGGGAGGGAGTTCACATTAAGAAGAATAATGACAAAACTTGGGGTAAAATTGCTGATGAGAATGAAGGGCGCTATGTTGTTCCAACTACACCTGGCTATGTAGATACCACTAATGTAAGTGAGTTTATACAGAAGAAAAATGCAAAATTTTTATCAGAGGCAGAGGAAAAATTTAGACTTTTGAGTGAAGATGAAGAAACTAAACGTATAAATGAACTTCTAGAAAAACATCTTTCCGACACCAAAACCAGAGTGGAAGGAACAAAGAGAAAGATAGCAAATAATCTATTAAAGAATCATCCTTCGTTTAGTATTAAGGATATAGCTGATGTAACACAATTAGATGAATATGTTATAAGAGATTTAGAAAAGAAGTTGGACAATAACAATATCCATTCCATCTACACACGAAATACTCCATAAAAAAAGAGCAAAGAGAAGAACGAATTAAGAAACAAAAGTCATTATTGAACATATTAAGATGGTTCAACATTTTTTACGTTACACAGACCAAAAGTTCCGAAGGCCATTTATCACAAATGGCCCCTTTCTTCGCTAGATTTTTGAGCATTTGTTTCGACAGCGGTTGATACCTTGATTCTATCATTCAATTTAGTTTAAATACTTTTAAGTTATGACACTTACCCTTCATCCAAAGAACGGGCTTGAGTAAGCGATTAAATTCATTGGGGAACTATTTATTTCCTTTTGCACGGTTGTGAGTTTTGCATAACATCTGACAGTTTTTAGCATCTGTTGCACCACCTCTACTCCACGCAGTAACATGATCGGCATCCATTTCATTGAATTTCCAAATTTTATTTTTATTCGAATCATGGCCTATCGCACAAAGTGGGCAATTTGAATTGCCTTTTTTTGCTGCTTCTGCACTTTGTTTCGAATAAATACTCCTTTTTGTGGCTTCATCAAAAACTCGTACTTCAAGTAACTTTGTATCTAAGGAACCGCCAAGAATATACTCAAAAATTCCTTTGCGTTTTTTAACATATGGATCTCCGTAAAGTTTTCTTACTTCTTCAGAAACTTTTATTGGATTATAAGGTTTACTATGGTAATTTTCATAAAGTCTACCCCATTCTAAACCCTTCATTTCACTTTCAACATCTATAAATATGCTAGAAACCCAATCAATAACCGTATTAAAATAATTTTTTAATTCATTAATGTTTTTGTCATAACGGTGTCGGGACATATATTCGCCAATATTCCCTTTGCTCACCCAGTCAAGAGCACATTCTAAAAAATCCTGCCGATTAGCACTTCCATTTATATAGGCACTCCACTTTTGAATATTTGCATTCTGACTATTGCTAAACTCTTCTTTACCAAGAGTAACAAAAGGACCAGAATATACAGCATTGAGTAGTTCCTGATTATTAAGAGGAACCCCGGCAATATTGATTGTTTTAAACCATTCTTTTATTTCACTTTCCGTTCCATCACATTCATAAATTAGAAGTTTTGTTTCTAGAATATTTGCTTTTTTATCTGATGCTAAACCGCTAAAATATTGTTCCATACCGTTCTCATCTTTTATAGGAAATTTATTTGTAACGAAACGACCAAAACTTGTGATACGCTGTTGTCCATCTAGGACTTCAAAATTATCATCACTGACTTTATTAAAATATATTAAACCAATTGGATATCCTTTTAGTATTGAATCAATAACAGCAACTTCCCTTTTACCACCATCTGAAGCATAGATATAATTTCTTTGGTATTCCGGTTGTATGACAAGCTTCCCTGAAAGCCCAAACAGTCCTCTTCCCTCAAGTTCATTGTAAACAAAGCCTTCACATATATCCTCTACTGTAATATCTGTTCTTAAGGTTGTTTTCATTATGTTACACCTCCTATTTTTTATGTTTAATTAAAATTCTTTTATAAACATTTTCACCTTCCACAGAAACCGACATATTAATATTCTTATCCCAACCATCAGGTCTTCCATAGTCATAAGAACAACCAACTATATCAAACTGATCAGGGTTGTATTTATCTAAAAAGGTAATTGGCACTCCCATCACGCCATCATAATCACTAGGAATAGCATCAGTATAAGGAACTTCAATTGCATCGAAATTATCATATTTTTTGTACCCATTTCCCTTAATATTCTTATGAGAACTGAATTTAATATTGTCACTCATGGTCATTAGTGGTAATGGCTGGTGTCTCTTGCCATGATCTAAATTAGTAAACCATAGACAGTTGTTGGTGGACACGATTCGATTCCCGTCTTCATCAATTCGAGCTTCTGTTCCATATAATTCGTATGATGCAGGCACAATAAAACCAGAAATCCACCTACCCATTCCCGTACCCAACCAAATTTTATTTTCTTTAATTAAAGGAAAAACTTCTTTATATGTTATGGCATTAATATTGCTGATGATTAAAAACTTTTTATCATAATCAACAAGTTGTTTTATATACTCACGAAACAGACTAAATGGTGGATTAGTTACTACGATATCGGATTGTTTTAATAAATCTATGGACTCTTCACTGCGAAAATCACCATCGCCTTCTAGTGGTGTCCATTCATTTTGTTTATTTTCCTTTAGCTGTAATGCCACATCTTTCAAACTAAATTCACTATCATCATCTATGCCACCAACTTCATTAATAATAAATTTGTTGGCAGTTATCTTAGGAAGATCTTTTGATTTTGTAGGATTCTCATTCTCGTAATCACCAAACAATTCCAGCTGCGTGTTAGCGACAGGCGAAGGTTTAAAACTGGTAGTAATAAGCTGTTTCAAACCAATTCTGTTAAAGTTCAGAACAAAATAACGAAAAAAGTTGCTTTCGAATGGGTCATCACAGTTACAATACACAACTTTATCTCGAAATACATCAGGATTGTATTCTAGATACGCTTCAACCTCTTTCTGAATATCACTAAATTGCGTATAAAACTCATCACTTTTTGATTTTTTTGCCTTGTGTAAGAATTTGTTTGTTGCATTCCTTGCCATGTTTATTCCTCTCTCCTATACCATAAGTCTTGGGGGTAAAAATGTTTTATCAAGCGTAGTATTTTTTGAACCCAAAAGTCTGTGGTGGCTATTCGCCTAACTTCTTATTGACGAACAATATTTAGCGAATTTCATTTCTAATGAAACATTCACTTAGCTTACTTTCGTGAATATCTCCTTTCAAAATAGCACTCAAAAGATAAGCTTCCATGGTGCAATACAAAATTATAGTATCACCGATAAAAAACCCATGACTTGCTTACGAATAATTCCTTCTTTTAGTCAATTATACTACTTGTTAGTTTAAATGAATATCTTCTCAAATATAGAAATCTTCATACTAAAATCATATCAGAAAATAACGAATCGCGGTTCTAATTTTCAAAGATTTAGTCGCTCCTGTTTTCAAAAAGACTGGTTTTTGAAAATGGTTCATACTTTATACTTTTTGAATATTAAACCTTTAACCAGAAGAATTGGTAACCAATCCTTCATTTCATCTGCATTACCCTCTTCTTCGCGTTGCTCTACCAACTTAAATTGAAGTGTATATTGTAGAATAGACCTTTGCATATCCTCGGGAAACTTTTTATTCAATTCCTCTACTTCAGAATGCCTGTAGTAATTGCACGAAGATTGTAGAGTTGATATACTTATGATATAAGATATTTTAATTTCAAACTTCTTCCTTTGCGGAAGAGGTAAATACTAAAATCCAAAGCGGCCATTGGTCGATTGAATAAAGTGTAAAGCTACACTTTCAATCTTCCAGTAGGTCGCTTTTTTATATATATAAATTTTTTCAAGAAATGTTAGGTATTGGCGAGAAGATAGTCAGGGTCGGGGGCTATGACACTGGTAAGACAGTAAAAACTCTTTCCGACGATAAATAAAAAAATCGCCTTCAGGGTTCCTTTCCAATTGTGTGAAAGTCTATCGCTTTGAAAAAGGTGACTGGTTGGGGAACTGAAATTCATTTCCTTTTGTGTGAATTTGGTGGGGTCAGTTGATCTTGTCGGGTTGGTGAAAATCGTAAGCAGGCGACGACACAGCCGAACGCCATTCGGGGCTTCGAAAAATACCGATGTTGTACGTCACTTTGGATTCCAGATGTATTTCTGGCGACAGATTGAGAGTGGTGAGAATCTGTTGATTGAACTTCACCTTGGATATTTGCTCTTGCGAGAGCTACAGTGAGCTTGGCCAGCGTGCCGGTCCGAAGGGATAATGCTTGCTTGGAGCGTCAGCATATGCTGAGCCTGTTAAGGTTGCTTCTACTATTACTCATAACTACAACTTCAAATGGTCGATGGGGTTAGCACTTTCTCTTTGGTGTTTGTTAGGAACGAACACCAAAGAGAAAGTGCTAGACGAAATGAGCAATGTCCCATCAGATAAGGGTTTTTCTCACTTGGTCTTTAGAAGATTCAAGGAAGATGCCCACAAATGACAGCGGGTGAAGTATGCACTTTTCTATAATGAAAGGGGGATGTGTATGAGTAAAGGTTTATCAAGTCTGGAGCAACAGGTTCAAAAGATTTTTAAACATACTAAAGCTGGATCATACAAAACAAGAGCAAAATATAAAGCTAATTCAATGGAAGCTGCTAAGTGGATTTCCCAGGAGTTCAAGTTGCAAAATATGAAAAATCTACAGGATAAACACGTAGCAGCATATGTAAAGCATTTACAATCTTATGATTATCAACCGAAAACAATTAAAGATAAACTATCTGCGATAAGATATATGCACGATAACGCTCCGCATACAAAGCATAAAATAAGCGACAACAGGACGCTACAGAAAGAATATAAGTTTTCGATTCCTAAAAGCCAAACGATTAAAGGGGATCGTGGCTGGACGAATAAAGAATACTCAAAAATGCAAGAAATCACTAAAGGATTAAGTTCACAAACTGCAAAAGATTATCATGATATTTCTATAATGGCACGAACGATGGGAATGAGGGTAGCTGAAGCCACACTAGGAGGCCGTTCTCAAGCGGAAGAAGCATTAAGGACTGGAACATACCATATCGGCAAAGAAGCCAAAAATGGGCGTGAGAGGGACGTAAAACTATCTCCAGAAGGTCGACAAGTTTTAGAGGAAAGAGTAGCAAACACTCCGAGAGGGGGCAAGTTGTTCGTCCGTTCTAATGAAAAATCACATCAAGCTATTGATCGCATTGAACAATTTAATTCAAATCATAGGGAAAAAGTTGAAACAACAGGTGGTAGACAACAACGTACTTGGACGGATAGACATCAAGGAAAGGCTCATACAAATAGTCTGACGTTGCATGGATTGAGATATAACTACATTCAAGATCGAGTACAGCAGGAAATGGATAAAGGGTTTACTCGTGAGCAAGCAGCTCAAATTGTCACTAAAGAGGTCGGCCATAATCGGCACGATGTCATTTACATCTATTTAGGAGGGAAAATGTAATGAATACTGTAGGTGATTGTACGTCAAGTTTTTTTGGCTTGTCCTCATCTTCGTGTTGTTGTAGGTGATGGCATTGATCCCAATGCTCTTTTCTATATGGGTTCATGATGGTTCACTTATATACCCTTGTTACTTCCCATATTTGCTTTATCATTTCTTAAGTTTCTTCATTAGATCCTACCAATCAACTAAACTAGTATCGGGGTATCAACCCGCTTCTCGCGCATATTAAGAGAAGGTATCGCGGGGTTTACCCTTCCCTAATCATTCCCTTATTTCTTCTATGTGAAGGCCCTTGAAAGGTTCCTGAATCGCATAGATTTTTACACCAGGAGCGGGGTTTTTCTTTTATTTCCCCTTACTTTCCCTTCCATTTCTTATATGTTAGGAACCTTTACCCGCTCCTTGCTGCAAAACTAAAATCATTCCCTAATCTTTCCCTTATAGCTTCCCTTCTTTTTTCAAAGACTTTCTTTAATCCTTCTAGGAAAGATGGCCGCCTTTTATCAGAAGGATTTTTAAAAAATAATTGAAAAACACCTTTTTTCAGCAAACAGGAGCGGGTGATTATGAAATTATGAGAAGATGAGAGAAAACCATCGGAAGGTAAAGGACGGCAGTTAAGAACACGAAAAAAACACAAGGTAGCACCCTGTGGTTCAGTAATTATCTATTTTCTTTTGGATTTCCTTCGGTCCCACGGTGTATCACAGTGACACAGAGTACAGGTAGGACAAAACGTTCTGCTACAATGCGAACACACATCTAGTTCCAAGCGATCCACTATCGTGCTTTCGCAATTCCAACAATGCAGAGGATCTTTTCTTAAATTAGTGGGACTTGTATGATGTACTCCTCTCATAGTGGGCTGGTGTGGGTTTACATACGTATACAACACATATGGTTCATGATTGTCATGATATCCCTTTTCGGTTATGTACACTTCATGCTGATTAAAATAGACGACTGCATTTACTTTCACATCTTCATAATTCATTTATTATCTCCCTTTAATTCTGCCATTGAACAGCTCTTTAGTATCTAAGTCTATATTTTCTACGAATTTCCTCTTGTTCCTGCTTTTATCTTTCTTTTTATACGATAACCCGCTCCTGTTCGGAATAAAATAAACAGCTGCAGTTCCCTTCCCTTATTACTCCAAAAAGGTTCAGCCCCTCTTACAGGTTTTTTCCCTTCTTTTTCCCTTATAGTTTCCCTGATTTTCTGTTTTGGGTTCCCCCCTGAACAGCACAACTGAAGTTGTGCCAAATGGGTTTTCACGATACGAAGTGGAGAGGAATGCACCACGGTTTTGGATACCACAGGAATTTTATGAAGTTATTTTAAAAGCAGAAGGAAGCCTGATATATATTACGGAGTTTCTGTTGCCATCTGTTGAATTGTTCTTATTTCTACAGAAAAAGGGTTTGGAGTAGCTCCAAACCCGATGTTTCCCCGCACCAGTTATCAGAGCATTTGTCCCTAGTAACCGTATATGTAGTTTAATTTTCACTATGTTATTCTACCCCTTCTTTAGGTACTTCTGGCAAACTTTTCAAACAATCCTCATAATATGAGTAATCACGTCTTGCCCATTCATCAATTTCAAAGAGGAATAACTGGAATCGAAATTTTTCTTCCGTTTTATCTTTGTAATGAAGAGAATAATCATCTTTAAATACAATTAATGCTTCATCTGGAGTTTCATTTGGTTTACCCTTCCAAGACTTAAAAGAAAAAACCCAATAATTTTTAGTCGTTCTGTAATGCTCTATATCGCCAAATAATTCATTTAACTCTTTTAGAATATCAACCAACGGAAACAGGCACCACCAACTCCCGTGATCAAATTGGACTTTAAGGTAACCATTGCCCCATTCGACTTTTTTGATATGTTCAAACGTGTATCTTTTTCTTTGTACTCTTGGCGTACTTTGGAATTTCCTGTGATAAACGCGTTTGAATAAATCTTCAGAGTCGTAAAATAAATGATACTCTTCTTCGGTTGACCTTGGAAACACATTAGGTAAATTCATTGAGTAGCATTTAATGCAATGCTTTTCATGCAGTTTATCCCCAAAAAACACATACAAATCAAAAGATTCAAACCACTTCTTGCACCAATTACACATTTCTTTCATAATCATCACCCTTATTTAAAAAAGAGTAGCCTACTAATGTCTTAACTAATCTTCTCTTTCTTCCTAATACATAGAAATTCGATAAGTATGTAGGGTTTCCCTCACCTTTCTCTTCTTTTCCCTTGTGATTTCACCCTTCTCTTCGTTTCTTGTAATACTACAACGCAAGTTGTCCCGTAAGGAGTTTTCTCTATGCATGGGGAGAGAGTTGCACCCAACTGATTCTCCGATACTGCAGGAATTTTATGAAGTTATTTAAAGTGGTATAATAATACCCACTCCCTGCAGCTAGGAGCGGGTATCAATCACTTTTATCTTATTTTAGTAGAAACCGGCTTAAGCATAAAGAGTCCAGAGTCTTCATTGTATTTTTTAACTACAGCAGTAATATGAAGGTTTTGTCCCATACCAATATTTTCTGGAATATCAGAACCAGTTAGTTTTAAATCAGAAACATTGACATCCTCGAACTTAAAACTAGGTCCAATAGCAGTCGTTTCACTATAATCACCCGCATAAATTAAAATGTCATACCTTGTTTTATAATCCCTATTTTGCATCATATCTGCGATATTTCCATCAAATTCAATGGTTTTACCAGCATATTTTTTTGCAAACTCACCGACAATTGGATCAGATGGATCCTTGACTGCCAAGACAGCTGCAAGTTCTTCATTATTATTTACCGTTAATATTTTTCTTTCCGAGGATGTATCATTGGTTGTTTTTTCACCTGTGTCCGAACTCTTTTTATCTGTAGATTCAGTGCCCTTTTCCTCTTTCTTGCTAGACTTATCAGTAGACCCAGTGTCCTTTTTCTCTCTTTTTGGGAAAGTGTGATATGTAATGACTATTTTGGCATCTTTTTTGAAACTATCATTCACGCTAAACTCAGTTTCTCCATTAATCTCAATCTTTTCAATTTCTCCGTCTTTTGTAAGAAAACCAGTAATTAAATCATCCAATATCTTAGTTTCGATATTGGTAAATCCCGTTTCTTCTAATTCCGAAATGATTGTTTGATAATTTTCTCCCACTATTTCATCGGAAGATTTGCTTACTTCTAACACATTGGGATCCTCAGAACATGCTGAAATGCTGATAATTGCAACGATTAAACTTAGGAATATTAATATTTTTTTCATAACGACCGCCCTAGATTATATATAAATTTGGAGGTAAAAGTATCCAACCCCCTTGGCCTATTATCCTGTAATTCTATTAATTTTACCATTTTAAATGTTAACTTTTTCAAAACATTCCATCACTTCCCAAAGTATTTATAAAGTCTACCACATAAAAAATCGCTATCTATAACTACCCACTCCTAGTCCTAAGACAAATCTTGCTGAATTAAAATTCTTAAAGGCTTTTTCCGCTCCCCAATACCTGAGTGCAAGTTTCTAATTGTTTGTTAGTATCCCCTTTTTCCTTCAAAAAGCGGGTTTATGATTCGGGTATCTACATACAAGTAATTATCTTCAGCATTGCTTATTACTTGATATCCAAATCCTTTATACCACTTTGTTAACCTTTTGATTCCTACCTCCACATCCCTAACCGGTAATAACTCACCTGCTACATCTTCTTTGAGAGGATTGGCTATTAAAGACAATATATTGATTTTCATGACATCCATAAGGTACGTCATGATATCGGTAAATACTGCTACCTAATCCGTTCCCTCTATAACCTCCTTTTATATATAACGGTCGATCACAGCGACATATAAAAACTGTAGGCTTGTCTCTTCTTCTCGTTCCAATAAATCACTAGAAACAGAATTTGATTGATTATGATGCAGTATACAGCGTGGTCCCGGTCCAATGGTGATGACACTCATGGGGCAAAAGCAAAGATTTGTCGATAATATCATTGGAATGTATGGAGAAATAAGTTTAAAGGTTTCTCATTGCAAGTTCAAAATCATTTTTAAAATAAAAGATTGTTCAAAGACAAAGGGTAACGAGAAAACTCTCTATGACTCTCATCTATGAACTATCCTTATTTGTTATTATGATTTTCTACGATATTTGACTGCTATTTGTATGTATTGCACTTCACCAGTTAACCTATTAATTTTTTTTGTGATTGTGTTTATAAAGCATTAATTCAAGCTGCTTCTCGAACAAAATTTCCTTTTCAATCGCTTTCTCAATTTCACCTCTCCGAATTTGAATCATTTGATCAAATAACTTCCAGTATCTCTTTTGATGACTAAAAACAACTGCAATATCATAAAGACTTGGTGCACTATTACCGTTATATAGACATTGGCCAATCTGAACTAACAATTGGTCAATGTCATTCAACTCAAGATAAAGATCACTTAATTTTGGATTTCCGTCTCCATCACAATCACCTTCTTGATACTCGATATCCCAGACAGTGTATTCCATTCCAAGGTCATCCACTTCTGTATATTCAACTTCTTTTCCTCTTCGCATCCATACAAATGGATACCTTCCGGTTTCTCCTTTAATTACTTCATATATCTTAGGAAAGGAAACACAATAGACAGCAGTTTGATACTCCTTATCAGTTTTAGCTTTAGGGAACTTACATATTAACCGTTGATAGTTTTCTTTATGATCTTTGTTATAGAAGTACATTTTTATCACTTCCTTGAAATCTAGAATTCTTGGATTCTTCATCTTCAGTCTCACTATCTAAACTTCTCTGGACCTTACTAGGTGTAATGCCCAATGCAGCTAAGATACCTACACCTTTTTCTCCTAAAATCATTTTCTCCATTATGTTAATTTGTTTTTTTATATCCTCATCACGATCCATATCTATATACGACCGTTCTAATGAATCATGTAACATACTTATCATTGATTCAAGAACTTCCCCTTCTGAAAAAACTTGTTTATACCTGTTTTGCAAGGTTGAATGGATTTGTTTGAATCTTTGTTCTGCTACCTCACTAATTCCTACATTAAACTGACTCATCATTCTTCACCTCAAATAATTATTTTAGGTATATTTACATTTTCAATAAATACCTTGTTTGATATCTATTACATGATGATGTTAAATGCACCTCTTCCCACGTTAATTAATTGGAGTTTTTTAGGTCCAAATTTACAAACTTCATGTACTCTTTAATAAAGTAAAGATCAACTGTACCAATAGGACCATTACGTTGTTTTGAAATAATAACTTCAGTAATGTTTTTACGTTCACTATCTTTGTTGTAATAATCGTCTCGGTACAAAAAGGCGATAACATCAGCATCCTGTTCAATTTGGCCACTCTCTCTAATATCACTCATTTTCGGGCGCTTATCTTGCCGGTTTTCCACCCCACGACTTAACTGGCTTAAAGCAATAATGGTAAGATTTAACTCTCTTGCTATTGCTTTTAATGAGCGACTAATTTCTGAAATCTCGGCTGTCCTATTTTCTTTATATTTCGGGTTCCCAGAAATCAGCTGCAAATAATCAATAACTACAATAATATGTTGATCAGGGTACTTACGTTTCATTTTTCGTAATTCTTTTCTTATGTACGGAATATCTACACCCCCAGGTCTAGCAAATAAATGGATTGGAGAATTACTTAAAGTACCCATTGCTTTTATTGAATTTTGCCAATCTTCATCGTGAAAAGTACGTACAGGATTATGCATTCTTTGAGAACCAATATTCCCCCCACTGGATATCATTCTTTTTACTAAATCCATATTAGACATTTCCAGTGAAAATATTGCTGCTGGGCCACCTTTACCATTTACAACTCCTGCTGCATAGTTTTGGATTATATTCACTGCAAGAGCTGTCTTACCCATAGAGGGTCTGGCGGCAATTACAATTAAATCTTGTCGCCGTAGACCACCTAGCATCCGATCCAGTTCTATAAACCCCGTGGCAGCCCCATTAATTTCGCCATGATCTATTTCCATCCATTCATAGACTTTTACTAACTCATTTTTTATATGGCCATCATCATCTTTATCTTCTACATTATCAATTGCCAATAGTTGCTCAATTGCTTCTTGAACCAATCTCCCTGGTTCTAACTCTGAAGCTTCTTGGGTGATACGCTTACCAATATTAAAGATCTGTCTTTTTTGATAATATTCAAATACAATGCTTTCGTAAAAACCAAAATTCTCTGTTGTAGGAATTGAAGCTGTTAAATCAGTTAAATAAGAAACACTACCAATCTTATCTATATTTTTTATTCCAACACTTTCAACAATAGCCAGGATATCGATTGGTTTTCCCTTTTCATCCAAGTCCTGAATTACATAAAGTAAATGTTGATGTCTTGGATCATAAAACATAAAAGGTTTTAATGTGCACTTTTCAATTAACTCTGGCTCGTACAATATACAGCCCAATACCGTTTGTTCTCCCTCGATGCTATATAAAATAGAAAGATCTTTTAATGTCATACTCATCCTTACACACTCCGTTTTATCCCTAATAGGTTTCTAATATTCGCTAGGTAAATATCTGTTTTTTCTTTAGAACTTTCGTTTACTCTTTCTAGATCCCATTGTCTTAACATTGCTTGGGTTTCTTCTTTGTTGGGAATGGCTCTTTCCTTTTGATTCTCATTTACCAAATCAGCGATAGCTGGTGCAAATCGGTTTGACTTAATATAATCATTCAGATTTTTTTTTATTGTTTCAAACTCATAATCTTTTAAAACCTTATGCCATTTATTAGTTAAGTCTAATAAAACATCATTAGCATTTTTGTCCGGCTCTCTCTTAGTAAATGGATAGTTATAGAAAGTTTGGATTTCTACAATGATCATCAGAACATCCTTTTTATTCATCACCTAAATCCTCCAATATTTTATTAATATCAGCACTGTTTCCTTTCATATCAACTTGTTCATTTTGGATACGTTGCTTACCTTTATCAATAAATGTTTTTAAAGGTTCTGCTTCATCTAAAAATCTACTTACATTATTAGAATTCAAGAAATCTTGAAGAGTCCATTTGTACGACCAAAAATATAAATCATTAGTGAGTACTTCACTGTAGTTATCTATTGCTCTCATTAGTTCGTCAGTATTGTAATCTTTTAAACTAGCTTTAATATTGTATTCCATTCTCTCATTCAATCTTTTATGTTTAATTATCTTTTTAGAATTCCAGTATTGGAAAATAGTATATATATCTTTCATTTCCTTTTCTTTTCTTTCCTTTTCTTTGTCACGTTTCTGCTCAGTTTCTTCGTCAGAAACTTCTTTTTTGTCTTCAGCGTACTTCTGGCGCATCTTCTCACGCTTTTCTAAGACAGGAAACACACGTTTTTTGATACCG
>JBFNEZ010000048.1:0-20641 GCA_040797825.1 Thermotaleaceae bacterium
ATAACGGTTTTTAAGGTAGCTTCGCAAAGTCTATCGGTCAAATCCACATTTTCCACATTGGTAAAGTATCTCTCCATCACGTGGGCCATAATATCTACAGCACCACAGGCTGTTTGATAAGCTGGTAAGGTATAAGTCAACTCTGGATTTAGTATGGAAAACACGGGTCTTATCAGTTCTGAACCCAATCCCTTTTTATACCATCCATCCTCATTGGTTATCACGGAGCTGGTACTGGCTTCTGTTCCTGTTGCAGGAATGGTTAAAATATCTCCTACAGGAAGAGCTTTCTCTAATGTTGCTTTGCCTAAGTACAAATCCCAAACATCACCATCATAGGGTACGCCAGCAGCAATGGCCTTAGCCGTATCAATCACACTGCCACCCCCAACACCTAGGATAAAATCCAGATTGTGTTCACGGCAAAGTTTGATACCTTCATAAACAAGGCTTAATCTTGGATTCGGCTGGATGCCTGAAAGCTCCACATACTCAATTCCATTGTCTTTCAAAGAAGCAATGGTTGTATCGTAAAGTCCGCTTTTTTTAATACTTCCTCCTCCTGTACACAATAAAACTCTATCGGAATACTTCTTCACTTCACTCCCAACCAGCTTTTCCGTATTCTTGCCAAAAATGATCTTTGTTCCACATTGAAAAGTAAAATTTTTCATATATTCGCCTCCAATTAAATAAAGTTTTTTCATAAAATAAGCATACCCATTAAATCTATACCACTAACTATAATTATATATGAAGTTCCATTTTACCTCTATGGTCATCATGCCATAATTTCAATAAAATCCATAAAAGCAAAGAGAATACCCCCTAATTCGAAGGTATTCTATCCTCAACATCTCCCTATTTTTCCTCAACCAAAGCACCATCTACTAACTTTTCCTGACCAACTACAATTACTTTTTCGTCCTTTTCCAGCCCACTGGCAATTTCTATGAAGCTTTCCATTTCCATGGCGGTGGTCACTTCTTTCTTTACAGCGATGCCCTCCTGTTCCACATAAACATATTGCTTCTCATTCTCTAACAGAATTGCTTCCCTTGGAACTCCCAGGGCTTCTTTTCGGTGTTCCGTCACAATCTCAATCGTGGCAAACATCCCGGCTTTCAATTTTTTATCCCGATTATTAATCAATACCTTTATAGGGTAAGTTTTAGCTGGCTCTGTGGGTATGGGACCAATGTTTGTAATCTTTCCTTGAAAAACCTCTCCTCCCAGGGCTTCTACCTTTATAGATACCTGCTGTCCCTGTTTGATTAGAGAGATTTCCTTTTCAGGGATGCCCGTCTCCGCATAAAGACTGCTTACATCCACAATAGTAATCAATGTCTTTCCTGGGTTGATATTTTCCCCTATTGAGACATCCTTCATACTGATCATACCGGTTATTGGCGAAAAAATATTGACATCGGCCAGATTTTCCCTGGCCTGTTCATAGCCATTTTGTGCTAAATCGAGGAGTTCCTTACTCATACGATACTTACTCTCTGCCCCTTCATAATCTGCTTGAGAGATGGCTTGACTATCGTACAGTGACTTCATCCGCAGATAGTTTTTTTCTGCATCTTCTACATTGATATCTTCTATTTTTAAAGAGATCTCAGACTTATTAAACTGCATCTGGAACATGGTATCATCCAGCCTACAGATGAGCTGATTCTTCTGAACGGTATCTCCCACTTCTCCATGAAGTTCTTTCACGGTCCCGCTGACCTTTGCTGTCACCATTACTTCCTCCTTCGGCTGAAGGGTTGCAGGGAATGACAGTTTTCCTGTAAAGGCCATGGCTGCAACAGGTGTCGTTTTCACATAGGTCACTTCTCGCTGGACATCATCTCCTTCCAAGCCAGAGGCAACAACCTTATCCTTATCACTGCAGCCTGCCAGCAACATGCTACTGAGCAGGCATAATATCAACAGTTTCTTCACTTTTTTCCACTCCTTTCCCTCGTTTTTTATTTTTTCTGTTCTTGAACCACTCTTTAGATTCTTCTAACATTACATAGAGAACGGGAATGACTACCAAGGTAAGAATAGTGGCCATACATAACCCAAAAATCAGAGAGTAGCCTAAAGGTGCAAAGAAAGGCTGTTTCAGCGTAATAGGCAGTATTCCTCCCACGGTGGTAATGGTTGTGGCCATGACGGGCATAAAGCGAGTCATCCCTGTTTTTTTGACGGCATCATAAAGGACATAGCCATTCTTTCTAAGGTAGTTAATATAATCCACCAATACAATGGCATCATTCACAGCAATGCCTACCAAGGCTACTACTCCGATAAAGGAGACAAATCCAAAATTATATCCCGTTATCACATGACCGGGCATTACGCCAATCAAGGCCATGGGTACGGTAAAAAGAATAATTAGGGGTTGAGATAGAGAGTTAAACTGAATAGAAAGAATCAAGAATACTAAAATCCCTGCAATCACCATATTCTTAAACATATCCATAAAGGATTCCTGAGTTTCCTCCATCTCCCCGCCATATTCTACTGTCACGCCCTGGGGCAGAGGATAATCTTTTTGCATCTCTTGAAATTTCTTCATTACATCACTGGCCACTACGCCTGTCAGCAGGTCGGCTCGGACATTTACCCGCCTTTTCAAATCTTCATGGCTGATAGTTAAAACACTACTGCCTTCTACCATTTCTGCTACTTGAACAAAGGAGACAGGATAGCCCAAAGGAGAATAGAAATAAATTTTCTCTAGGTCCTTTTTGGCCTCCAGTTTGTCCTTGGCCGTTCGAATAACCACATCGATTTCATCCTGATTACTGCGGAAGGTAGTTGCCTTCAATCCATGGACTGCATTTCGTATACCCATGGCTATGGTCATATTATCTAATCCATAGAGTGCAGCCTTTTCTTTATGCACACGAATCTGAATCTCGGGAGTTCCCTCTGACATGGTGTTTTTTACATCTCTTGTTCCTGGGATCTTCTTCAATATGTCTACAAAATCGTCTCCTACAGCTTTAAGCGCTTCCAGTTTTTCTCCCTTCACACGGATAACAATAGGCGCATCCGTAGGTGGGCCGCTTTCCAATTCTTCCACATCTATTTCAGCTCCAGGTATCTCCTTGAGTACTTCTCTGATTTCTGCTGCCACCTCCATACTGCTTCTATCTCGTTCCTTTTCTTCCCATAGTTCAATAATCACTCTTGCAATATTAGGGGTTCCTCCAGAACCAATCTGAAAATCATCGATACTATCGGCACCAACCATACCAATGTTGCTGACAAAGCTTTTGATTTCGGGAAATTGAAACAGCCGTTTTTCTACTTCCTCTGTAATGGCCGCAGTTGTATTCAGACTCGTTCCATTTGGGGTTTTGATATTTACATAAAGCCTTGTATAATCGGTAGGAGAGAACATCTCTACTTTCAAGATTCCAAGGGGAATTAAGGCCATACTTAGTATAAAAGATACCAAAATAACTGCAACCAAGGCTCTCCTTCTCCATTTATTCTCAGCAATCCAGTAGAGTTTCTCTCCATATCCCTTGATAATAGGCGATTCTTCCGCAGTGCTATTTTTAGAGAATACCTTAAGGGCCATGGCACCGCTAAAAAGAATACCGAAAACCAGGGACAATGTGCCAAAGCCCATCCAGCCTCCATCCCCATCCTTAAAGGCAAAGAGGGTAAGCAGCAGTATAAAAACTACAGAAACAATATTTTTAAAGAATTGCTTCCCCCGATGACTTTTTCCATCGCCATTGCTTCGATGGTTTTTCAATGCCATAGAGCATAGGACTGGAGTTATTGTAACCGCTACTAAAAACGAGGCACTTAAGGCAAACATAACGGTTTGAGGTATGGGTCGAATAAAGGCCCCCATAATCCCAGGCGTTAACATAATTGGGAAAAATGCAGCCAAAGTAGTGAGGGTGGAAGAGGCAACCGCTGGGGCAATCTGATTGGTTGCAACCTTGGCGGCTGTCTCTGAGGACAACCCCATAAATCTCAGCCGATCAATATTTTCCATAATAACGATTCCATTATCCACTAACATCCCTACAGCCAATATAAGAGAAAATAAAGTAATGCTGTTAAAGGTCATCCCTGTAGCATTCATAAGGGCAAAGGCTATCAATATAGAAAGAGGAATTACAAAGGATACCACGATAGACTCCCCAAAGCCGATAAACAAAAATAGTACAGCGATTACCAACAATAGTCCCGATTTAGAGTTGTTGATTACTGTGCCCAACTCATCCTCTACATAGACGGCGGTATCTCCTGTAACCTCAACTTGAAGTCCTGCAGGGTAAAGATGTCCTTTTTGTTTTTGGAGCAGTTCATGGATCTTTTGACTGGTTTTAATAACATCTGCTGCTTCTTTCTTCTTTACGGTTATGGCTACCGCTTTTTTTACCGAGGGCTGATTTCCATCCAAGCCATGGGACATCCTTGAATAGGATGCAGCCTCTTTATATCCATCCTCTATGATGGCAATATCTCGCAAAAACAGGGGGCTATTCTGGATATATGTAACAATGACATTTTCTAATTCCTTGGCTTCCTTCATTTCTCCCACTGTACGGATATTAAAGTTCTTGTTGTCTAATGTAATATCTCCTCCTGGGAAACTCACATTAGATTGGACAACAGCACGTTTGATCTGTTCCAATGAAAGATTGTAGGCTGAAAGTTTTTGAGGGTCTACAATAATTTTTATTTCTCTTTCCAAGCCTCCAATAATCTGTATTTCTGAGATTTCCTTTAGTCTTTCTAAATCTGCTTTAATCTTCTCTGCATAACTTTTTAGGGTAACCTGGTCATAATCTCCGCTGACATTGATAATCATAATGGGACCATTATTGGTCTCCATGCTGTTAATTTCCGGAGTATCTGCATCGGCAGGAAGTTCCTTTTGTATACTTGAAACCTTCTCCTTCATTTTCTGAACGGCATCATCGATATCCACACCGGTTTCAAATTCAACAAAAACCATGGAATACCCATAACCAGAAGTAGAGGTGATCTGCTTCACCTTGTTCAACTCATCCATTTTTTTCTCAACCTTATCGGTTATCAGCTTCTCCACTTCTTCTGGCGCTGCTCCTGCATAGGTTGTTAGTACATAGCCATAGGGTAAAATAACCTCGGGCTGGAGCTCTCTTTTCATTTCAGTATAGGCTGTTATTCCCCAAATAAGAATGGCTAAAATCATTAAATACACAATTCGTTTCCGATCAATAAAAAAGCTGGCCCATCTGCCAAATATATTCACTTTCTCATCCATTTCGGGAACATGTTTTTTTTCTTTCTCTTCCATAGGCTCTCCTTTCTTTCTGCTCCTTCTATTTCAATGACAAGCACCTTCAACTGATTCTCTTGATGACGATACCCTCTATTATACACAGGTTTTTCCCAAAAGTTTCAAATGTTTTCCTTAATTTACTATTAATTTTTTGTAACCTTCGAAAGGCGAAATAGTTTATAATAACAGAAAAGAGCCAAAGGAAATTATTCCCTCGACTCTTCGTATCCTGCTCATTAATCAGTTTTTCTAAAAACCTATGCTTCCACAGGCTGCTCATTCTGGAAAATCTTTTTGAATCCGGAAATAGCTACTAGAAAACCTAGACCTACAAGGAGTATGGCAAAAACAAGCTGCAATCCATCACTCTGAACTACAAAATCATTGGTTACAAATAGCTTATTGCAGATTTTGTAGATAGTTTGGCCTAGGGCTGTAAATGTGACGGCCAGCATGATGGTCATAGGTGCCCATAACATAAATCCCTTACGATTGGTTTTTTTCAAGAATACCGCTAATGCAATCAAAGCAAGGGCTGAAAGCAGTTGATTTGCTGAACCAAATAGGGGCCAAATATTTTGATAACCTACCACAGCAAGTAAATATCCTAAGAACAAAGTGATTGCTGTTGCAAAGAATTTATTGGTCAATAGTTTATTCAAAGCGGACTGGTTTCTCTCTTCAACTTCGTCATCTATAAATAATTCCTGGAAGGAAAGTCGCCCTACCCGAGCCACAGAATCCAGAGATGTTAATGCGAAGGCCGACACTGCAAGGGTGATAATTGTAAAGGTTGCCGCTTCTGGCAAGCCCAGAACTGTAAGAAATCCTGAAATAGCCTGAGCAAAAATAGTTGGTGGTGTTCCTTGGGGCATCTTACCTCCTACAGCCAATGCGCCAACGGTAATTAACGCAATAACAGCAAGCACACATTCTAGCAGCATGGCACCAAAGGAAATAGGAAGTATATCTTTTTCATTTTGGATTTGTTTGGAGCTGGTTCCTGAAGCAACCAATGCATGAAAGCCTGAAACGGCACCGCATGCAATGGTAACAAACAGCACAGGAAACATCATTTGTCCATTTACATTAAATCCTGAAAAGGCAGGAAGTTGAATAGTTGGATTTGCAACCAGGACCCCTACTACCGCGCAGGCCATCATGGCAACCAATAGGAATGAGTTCAAATAATCTCTTGGTTGAAGCAGCGCCCATACAGGTGTTACCGATGCAACAAATACATATACAAATACAAAATAAAGCCAGGTTGTTTTAGCTACATATATAGGGAAGGCCAAGCCTAGTAAAATAGAAGCTACTAAAAGGGCGATCCCCACAACATTGGAAACCACAGAAGAGGGTTTTTTGTAATAAATAAACATCCCAAAAGCCACGGCTGCTGCGATAAACAACAGAGATGTGGTAGCTGTAGATCCATTGGATACATTGTGGGTCCCTTCAGCTGTAAAACCGTTAAAGGTTCCTGCAACAATATCTGCAAAGGCTGCAACCACAAGAATAGAAAATAGCCAAACGAAAAGCAGAAATAATCTTTTCCCAGTTTTTCCAATATAAAGTTCAATGATGTAACCTACACTTCGTCCCTTATTTTTAACAGAAGCATACATAGCAGCAAAATCTTGAACTGCTCCAAAGAAAATTCCTCCAATCAGAATCCATAGAAGTACAGGAACCCAGCCAAACATGGCAGCAATAATGGGCCCATTGATCGGTCCTGCCCCTGCAATGGATGCAAACTGGTGACCAAATACAACGCTGGATTTTGCAGGTACATAATCAACCCCATCCTGCATTTCATAGGCTGGGGTTTTTGCATCTGGATCAATTCCCCAGCTCTTAGCAAGCCATCTACCATAGGTAAGATAGGCCACTCCTAAAACAACAATCGCGATTACCATCATTACGATACCGTTCATATTACTTCCTCCTAAACTGTTTTTATAGTTATGCCAAAATACTTGAATTTCACAGAAGATAGTTTTAAATCCAATAAAAATAGCATCTGCGACGCTTTCGCTAGGAAACCCTAGGTTTCCTTCGACGACAGCAAAGCTGTCTGAGCACCTTCCTGAAGGCGACAGGGGATTTCATCCCCTACAACCCCTATTTTTTTATATAAGTAGGAAAGTAAAGCTTTCCTACTTATATAAAAAAATCCTCGTCTCTTATAAATTTAAGAGACGAAGATCATTCTCCGCGTTACCACTCTATTTGTTGCAAAGCAACCCCTCTGACATATCAAACAAACTGAAAAATCTGTTGAATATGCTTCTTGTTAACGGTAGAAACCCGGTTACACTTAATCGGCACTTGCCTTTCAGTTAACTGCTCACAGGGGATATAAGTTTTGGAACTCACATCGTCTTCCACCAACCGACGACTCTCTGGAGTGAATGGATCAAAATTACTTTTCCTGCTCCTAGCATTTTCTTTCTTCTGTTGATAATAATTCTACTCTGCTAATTCTTATTTGTCAATAGAATTAGATGAAAAAGTGTATACAGTATTCATGTTTTTTCCTATTTGTCTCTTAGATAAATTTTTACTTATTCTATTTCATTCTTATGCAGGAAAAGGCCGAATAATTATAGAAGGGAAAACAGTATAGTGTCTGCAGCGGAAAGGAGAATATCATGAGTGATGGCGAATTTTTGATTTTTGCAGGAAGTAGCATCCTAACCTTTTATAATTGGAAAGCTTGGTATCAAGCTTTAATTGGAGTTTGGCCCCAGGATAGAGGTAAAAAGGAACGTATTTGGCTGGGGATTTTTCCCTTGATCTGTATTTCAGTTATCTTTTTGGTTTTAAAAAACTATGCTTCTTTTGATGTGGTAGGGAGTTTGTTTTACATACTCTTTTACATCCTTTTGGGTTCTGCTTGGCTGGAATTAGGAAAATACACGATGTTTATTGTATTTGATTTATCTTGGAGAGATGATGCCATCGAAAACAATAACAGGGCCGCCGTATTTGCTTTATCTGGCGCTCTCATAGGTCTTACCGCCATTTATGCAGGAGCAAATATTGGAGATGGCCCTGGATGGTGGTGTGTATTGGTTGCTGGCGGTTTTGCTTTCATCCTTTGGCTTTTACTCCTAAAAGTCATATGTATTTTGGATAATCCCTTTGAAAGAATTACCGTAGACCGTGACGAAGCTGCTGGTTTGAGAATGGGTTTTTATATGTTGTCCAGTGGCTTTGTTCTGGGTAGGGGCGCCGCAGGAGATTGGACTTCTTCAGAACAAACACTTTACGAATTGCTGGATGCTTGGCCGGTTTTGTTCCTTACGGCTCTGGCTATCCTTGTTGAGCGGATGTATCGAAGACGGGGATTCGAGGATACGCATTTGGGCCATAGCATCCTGTGGGGATGTCTTTACATTTTCGCAGCACTCCTCATTGTCTATTTGCTTCCCCCATTGCCCCATAATTCCTTATATGGGATTTTCTAAAATGAAGGATTCGATAAAATTACTCTCCATACCCCGTGAAAAATATAGTGATTATCGGTATAAAGTTATCTTTCATTGTTTTAAATGGGATCCGCAAGTTGGTGATACCAATACAATTGCCGAGGAGGTGGTAGTACTCAGTCCACCTACTGCAAAAAATTTAGCTCAATGGGCAGAAAGATTGGCAGCAGAAACCTTGCTCCTTGAGGAAAAATTATTAAATCAACCATCCCTTTATAAAGAACTAGGACTTTCTAATGAAATTCGAAAAGCCTTAAGCTTTGCTAAAGACTATTCCTCTAAAAATCATGTTCGCTTGATGCGTTTTGATTTTCACCCAACTCAAGAAGGATGGTCCATATCAGAGGTAAATAGCGACGTTCCTGGAGGATTGGCTGAAGCATCTATACTACCGAAACTGGCTGCTGGACTCTTTAAAGGATTAAAACCTTGTGAAGATCTTGGAAAAAGTATGGGCGACGCCTTTGTCTCCCATTTAAACCCCAATAGCCGATTGGCTTTTATTCATGCGACCTCCTATTCAGATGACCGCCAGGTAATGGAATTTTTAAAAAATCATTTTGAGGATATGGGATTTAGAAGTGTAGTCATTGGCCCCGATCATATTCACTGGCATAATGGAGAAGCTCGCTGTATTGCCTTAGGCCAAGAAGGAAAAGTAGATGGACTTATACGATTTTTCCCTGCCGAATGGCTGCCGTCTCTTCCTAAAAACTCCAATTGGAGTGGTTATTTTGCTACTAATCTACTCTCCTGCAATCACCCCACTGCCCTCCTAACCCAATCCAAGAGACTGCCTTTAGTCTGGGAAAAATTAGATGTTTCTGTTCCTACATGGCAGGAGCTTTTGCCCCAGACCCTTGATCCAAGAAAGGTTAATTGGAAAAAGGACGGATGGATTTTAAAACCTGCCTTTGGACGGGTTGGGGAGAGCATTACCATTCCTGAAGTCATCTCAAAAAAGGAATTGAAAAAGATAGAATGGTCTGCTAGGCTTTATCCCAATCAGTGGGTAGCCCAGCAGTGTTTTAAAAGCCTTCCTATTCCTTCTGCTAAAGGTATCCGTCATTTATGCATTGGAGTTTTTACTGTAAATGGGCAGGCCGCAGGATTCTATGGCCGCATCAGTTCTTATCCCCGTATTGATTTGAAGGCTCAAGATATTGCCATTTTAGTTTCTGAAGAGGAGGAAGATGTACATGGAAGAAATGAAACTTTCAATATATAAAAAGTGGGCTCCTGAGGGGAACCCCTGGTCTGTATGGACAAAACCAGTCTTATTTGCCTCCATGACCAAAGAAGATATACAAAAACCAGAGCTGCCGCCTCTGGAAGATATAGAATGGACCTCTGACCTAAAGCATAAAACGGCTGTCATTGTAGATTTGCCTGGTGAACAAGCAGTATTGAAGGCTTTAGCACTGGCTAAAAAAAATTTCAGGCCAGTCCCTGTGCTAAATGGTTGTAAAGGACCTGGTATGTTGGTCGATGTTTCGGGTATAACAAAGTTGTTAAGCCCAGGTGGCGATTTCATTGAAACCTGCAGCATAAGTTATGATGCTCCACCTGTTTTTATACTGGATTCTTGGAGAATGAATTCTAGCACCATTAATCATGTTGGCCGTTTTGACAATCGCTGGTCTGTCGTACCCCAGGATATGCCTTCAGGGAACTACCTGAAGGAAGCAAGAATTAATCAGATTATCCTCTGGGCTGATACTATAAAAGATGATTTGGCCTATATTCTTAAAAAATATGAGCAGGCGGGCATTCAAATACAACAATTTAAAAACAATAGCATTCAAAAACCCTCTATTCCTATCTCTTCAGCTTTTTCTCGATTTGCTTATCGATGGTCTGTTCTTTTAGGACTAAAGCGAAATTCAACGGGCGGCTTTGGAGCCATTGTTCCAGAGCCATCTTCCTCAGGTAGATTGGGTTAGTCAACTAAAAATGAGATAGAAGAATCTTCTTTCGTGGTTTAAATTCTTCTATCTCATTTTACGGCTTCCATCGGCTTGATTTCAAATCACCATTTTGTCTTTTTTTCTATGCAGCAAAAGATTTTTCAAAAGGTAAGTACCACCTTACACGTCTTTTCTGACTGGGTCTCAATCAGCTTCATCGCCTTTTCTACTTCATCAATCTTAAAGCTATGGCTGATTAATATCCTGGGATTTAACCGTTTTTTATTCAGCAGTTCTACTACCTCAGGGAATTTATTTGTCTGTAGCCTTGAACCAGATATGGTTAATTCCTTCTTGGTTATAGGAAGCTGCGGTATCTGACAAGCTTCACTTCCAAAGCCCAATACAACGACTCTTCCAGCTGGGGAAGTGACCTCTACGGCCTGTTCAAAGGTCTTGGGAATACATACCGCATCTAAAGTAACATTGGCGCCCATTCCGTGGGTAATCTTCATCACTTCTTCAACAACGTCCACGCTGTCTGCCTGAAGTATATAATCTGCATCCAGTTTCTCCGCAATATCCAGTCTATCCCTATCTAAATCAGAGATAATGCAGATAGCACCCTTGTATTTTGCATATTGAAGAACACATAGTCCAAGGGGACCTGCTCCCATAATAAATACATAATCATCTTTTCTTACATCCCCACGCCAAGTAGATTGTGCTGCAATGGTAAATGGTTCTATCATCACTGCTTCTTCCCAATCCAGCTCTTCACTAAATTTATGGGCATTTTTTTCCGGCACCACAACAAATTCCTGAAAACCTCCATCTCGATGCACACCCATGACTTCCAGTTTAGCACACACATTGGGTCTCCCTGTTTTGCATGCATAGCACTGGCCGCAATAGAAAATAGGCTCAATAGAAACTCTATCTCCTACCTTTAAATTACTCACCTTACTGCCTTTTTCTACAATTTCGCCTACAAATTCATGACCAATTACCCTGGGATAGACTGCCAATGGATTGGTCCCATGATAAATGTGCATATCCGAACCACAAATCCCTACAGCCTTTACTTCAACAAGTACCTCTTCTGGTGAGTGAATTTTAGGAATATCTTTTTCTATAATCCTTAGTTCCATTGGTTTGGTAACTTCCACTGCCCTCATGTCATCGCTCCTTTTTAAGAGATTTCCTACTGCCACTCCTTCATAAATCATAGCCTTTTCTCCAAGCTGCCTTTCTATACATTTTATTCAATCATGTCTTTATCTAACTAGGATTTAGTGGTAGAATCATACCAAATAAAAAAGGGTTTTGAAGGAGGTCTTGGCCCATGGAAAAAGAGATATTGTTATTGGGAAATGAAGCCCTATATCAAAGGAGTTTACCGCTATTGAAAGAAGAAATGCCTTCTATTCAAGAAACCGTTAAGGATCTCCATGATACTTTAATGGCATTTCGCAAGAAGCATGGTGTAGGAAGAGCTATCGCAGCGCCACAGATTGGGGTCTTTAAACGATTAATTTACATGCATATCGATAAGCCCATTGTTTTTATCAATCCAACATTGATCTTTGAAGATGATGAAATGATGGAAGTACTAGACGATTGTATGAGCTTTCCCAACCTTTTGGTCAAGGTTAATCGTTACAAAAGGTGTACCATTCATTTTAAAGATTTAGATTTTGCCGATCAAAGCCTGGCTTTTGAGGGAAGCTTATCAGAATTAATACAGCATGAATATGACCATCTCGACGGGATACTGGCTACCATGAGGGCCAAAGACAATAAGGCCTTTGTATTAAAGTAAAGCACATAAGGGCTGCACAATGTGCAGCCCTTATCCTAAGGAATCCATCTTATGGGGTCTCTATTAGATTCTATTCTATTATTTTCCTTTACCGATTCTCCAACAGCGCTTCATAGACTAGAGACACAATGCTTCCATACTTTCCTGTTTCAAATTGGTCTCCTTCGAAGTTCTCATTTTTGCAAGGAGAATGCTTCTTGTTCGTCAAAAGAACAATGGCCATGTCATACTTGGGGTCAATCTGTACAAGGGTTCCAGTCCAGCCTGTATGTCCAATGGCTGTATTGCTGGCGTAGGGACCGAATTGCCATACTTTATCCCCATTGCCCGCTCTGTTCCACCCTAAGCCAAAGGTAATATCATTATCCGATGGTTTGGTAAATTGATCGAATACATCTTGATCAAAGATTTTGATATTTCCATATCCCCCTTGGTTTAATAAAGCTTGACACAATACTGCCAAGTCGGAGGCTGTTGAAAACAATCCTGCATGCCCAGCTATACCTTCCATAGTGTAGTAAGCCTTTTCATCATGAACTTCTCCTTGAAGGGTATATCTTCTAATACTTGGATAGTCTAAGGAACCCCCTCTCGTATTTCCCATGGTTTCTGTGGCCCCACAATCTGATTTTTCAAATCCTTTATCTAGAGGATTAAATAGAGTATGGGTCAATCCCAGGGGCTTATATATATTGGTTTCAACATATTCATCTAGTTTCATGCCTGTAACATTCTCTATAATATAACCTAAAAGCATATAATCTGTGTCGCTGTAGATAGTTTTGGTCCCCGTTGGATATTCTAAAGGCGCTTTTTCTAAAAGTCTCAAGGTTCTTTCTCTGTTCAAGGAATAGAATTCTTCTCCGTAGGGATTGTCGGGCATATAGAATTTAATACTAGCCGCAAAACCGGCAGAATGGGTCAATAGATCTTTAATTCGGATATTTTCCCTTGTTTCACCAGTAAAACCAGGAATGTACTTGCATACGGGATCCTGAATATTGATTTTATTTTCACTGACAAGTTTTTGTATGGCAATATTGGTTGCAAACATTTTGGTGTTAGAGGCAAGATCAAATAATGTATTTGTATCCATTGGTTCTGGGTCATTCAAAAGCATATCTCCATCATACTTTAGTTTATATCCATAGGCAGTATTCTTAATAATTTTTCCGTCCTTCATGATTAACAATACTGCCCCTGGAAAGCCTGCCCTTATTTCTTTATTTATGAGTTCATCTATTTCACCCAGCTTTTTCTCTGAAAACCCTACTTCCTTCCCTCTGCCAACGGTCAATTGAGGATAAGGAATAGATATGCTCAAATAAGTATTTTCAGGCTGTACATCTAATACCTTTAGGGTATTCTCTCCTGTTACAGTGTACCTGCTTATATCTATGCTTGTTTTTCCTTCTTTTTGTTCAAATACTTTGTTTATAGATAGTTTCTTCCCATTCATATACAGAGAGGCTGATTGAACGCCATGATTTTCAATCAGTATCTCCCCTTTGCCTTCATATCCCTTAAAAACCCTTCTGCTTTGAGCATATACCCGACTTGTAGGATCTTTTTCTGGAAATCTTGGTTCTATCTGAGAAGCCCCAGTGGGTTCATCCAATAGAACTTCTCCCTTATTCCCCAATACAGCCATGTGATTGTCTACTGCGTATCCGATTAGAGTGGCCGATACGATTAGCATCAGCAGCAATAAAATTGAGAGTTTCAATTTGTGATTCCTATACATTTAATCCCCTCCTATTCTATTATCTTAATAATCTCCTAACCAACTCCAGACTGAAGAAAACTTATTTTTAAGCTATGCATCTCCTTGCATTTCTTCAGCATGGATATACAACTTATCTAGCTCATCTCTTGAAAGCAGCCACTCTACCATATAGCCCATCAGAATGATACCCGGTAGATTTATTAAAAACCTGAGAAAAGTAAATTGATACCCCAAGGCTGTAAGTTCAAAGATCAGTGTAGGTATTTTGGTAACACACCAGGCGTTCATAAATATGATCACATTGCTGAATTTCACACCTTTTCTTAGTAAAACCACGGTAAAAGGAAAGGCCGCATACATGGGGCCAGCAGCTAGAGAGCCTATCAATATGGCAAAGGCGATTCCTGTAAATCCCGAATCTTTACCCATGTACTTCATCATGGTTTCCCGAGGTACCCACACATCCATTAAGCCTAACAGCACCATTACAGGGGGAAGGACCCCCAGCATTTGCTTAAAGGCACCTCCTGCAATTACAAAGGTTCTAACACCAATGTCTCTATAAAACCAAGCAATTGCTAGGGCAATCAAAAAAGACCATAAAGCAAAGCTATATCTTTTTAGAATTCTTTTCATTTTCAGCCCCCCAATACCACGCCAATAACAAGTGCCACCATGAAGGAAAATAAAAAAGCTAAAAAATTTCTATAAAGGGCTGCCTTTGTACCGATATGTTTGGCTTCCATTGAAAATGTTACTACTCCCACCAATGTGAGTGTTGATACCAGTGCCGCAACCTGAGGGTATCCCGCTCCATTTTTCAAGAGCATATCAGCAGTAGGAAAAGCTACAAAGGTGGGCATCATGGTGATTGAACCCACTATTGAAGCAACCACTACACCTATAATCCCTGATGATTCTCCTATAATACTGGATATTACCTCTGGTTTCAGTATAGCCAGCATTAAACCGATTATAAAAATAATCCCTAAAAACTGAGGCATTATATTCTCAAAGGATTTCCAGGCCTTTAAAAGAGCTTTTTTTGTTTTCTCCTTATCCTTTCTATAGGACATCCATAACAATAGGATGGCACTTCCATAGAGAATCTCCGTCATACCCTTCCCCCTTCTTAAAAATATGTCCATTGTGCATATCCTATTATATGCTTTGAAAATTGCTTCCCTACTTTCGCATAAATGCCCATAGATTTTTAACATCTCCCACTTTTTCAATATGAATGAATCTATCTAAGACAGCTATGCTTGTATAGGCCCTATACGCCTCCATCAGCCTCGCAGGGTAGCCTTCATTCTTTTTGGATTTAGTACAAGGTCCAAAGCATCTTTAATATCCTTTACAATGATGTCTGCTGCACAAAGTAATTTTCCAGCACAACCTTCCTCCCCTATTACAGCAATAGAGAGTGCGCCTTCTTCAAACATTTCTATATCATTTACCCCATTTCCAATGCAAATCGTTTCGTGGGCTCCTAAGGTAGAGACATATTTTCGTTTTTCTTTAGCAATTTGTTCTCCAGAAAACACCATTACTGCAATATCCCATTGCCTACATTGGGAAACAGCTGTTCCGTAGGTATCTGCAGTAATTACATAGATATTGTATAATTCCTTTGCAGCCCTTAATTTTTGCCCAATGCCGTTGATCAGTTTACCGTCAACCCCCAGTGTTCCATTATAATCAAATACTAGATTTTTTATTTCTAGTATTTTTCTGCCAGGTATGTCAATGAACATCTTGTTATCCCCCCTATATCCGCTCTAATATTCGTATTTCCTTAAATATCTTCTGCGCAATATGCTTCCCCCTAATTTTCAAATTTATTTTTAGACACTTCGCTTTATTCTTTCATGATTCCTGCTTTTATTTCTCCTTTAGGTTATTATATTATAACTACTATGTAATGCATCGAGTAAGTACACTATAAAATAAAAAGGAGCTTCTCATTGTTAAGCAAGGCTCCTCCCTATTGAAAAGGACATATCAATTTCTATGTTATTACATGTCTTGTATCGAACAAATATATCCTTTATACTAGAAATTTTTTAAGATCCATTGTAAAACTATTACCAGACAAAAAGTTATAATCATTAGAATCATAGGCTTTTTCATATTTCCATTCATCTGTCCTGCGGTTTCCCAATAATTAACTTGATTTGTAATAGGGATATTTTTACTTTTCAAAATGTTAATAAGCGTTGCATAGTCTTCAATCTGATTTAATAATGTTGCATGCTCCTTATTTTTTGATACAATAACAGCCGATAAATTTTCTGAGGGTAAAGAAATATGTTTGATATTCTCATAAATAAAATAAACATCTCTCCCCTCTAAATCATGGATTAATATTCCCAAATCTTCTACTTTAACAACGTAATTTGCATATTTTTTCATCTGAATTTGGAGAGCTTTCCAAAAAACAAAGGCCATAATTAACATATAGATTCCACTAAGTCCAATAGTATATGTGCTCTCTGCCCCGGATACTCTTAAATATAAAGAAAAGACTAGAAAAGTTACTATCAAGACCGTTATATAAACCCATTTCAATCTTTTTCTCAATCTATCCAACTCAATCTTAAACTCCATTTCTGTGCCCTCCCTATTGTAAAAAAAATACATATAGTCCTTTACCTAAAAAATATGCAACAAATCCCAAGATAAAAAATACCCAGAACTTATTCTTTTTCATCTTCTCCCCCCTTTAATACCTCATGAAAAATAGCAAAAAAGGCTCTGCAGAGCCTTCTCTTTTCTTTATCCCAGCTTTGTACCGCAATTTGAGCAAAAATTACCCTCTCCTGTTTTTGCTCCACAGTTGGAACAGAAATTGGGCTTATTTTGTGTTGATGTTTTTTGTTCTTGATTCACTTGGTTCATTATTTGATTGGCTACATTCATCCCCATCATCATGCCCGCCATATCAGAGGCGGCACCTCCGCCTTTTACTCTTCCCGATGCTATTCCATCCACCATTTCTACCTGCTGATATTTCCCCATATCTCCAATCATGGTGTGAGAAGCCGTTTTTGTGATCATCTTTTGTATTTCCTCGGGATAGTTAAAGCTAACAACGTTGAATCCTGTAATGGTGAGACCATCATGGATAATATTCATGTCTAAATCCTCTTTGATCCCCCTTGCGATGTCAAAGGCATTGGCCTGAAGATTAAACATATCCTTCCCTTCCTTGGAAATCCATTTCATTAATAACTGATCTAGAATGGCTGTAATCCTTAATTTCACATCCTCCACATAGTAGGCACTTTTAATCCCCGCAATCTTATCTATAAGGGCTACATAATCATTTACTTTCACTTGAAAGGTTCCGTTGGCTCTAATAGGAATTCCGCCTGGAAGCTGAGGGTGGGGCATATTGATGGCATTTTTGGTTCCCCATTTTACAGTAAATTCCTTTGTATTGACAAACAATACCTCTGCCCGCATACCACTGTTGAATCCAAACTTAAAACCCTTTAGTGCAGACAGAAAAGGAATGATTTGAGATTCTATATCATAATCCCCCTCATCCTTAAAAATCCCTTCAATTCTGCCAGAGTTTAAAAATATAGCATCCTGCCCTGGTCGAATAATCAATCTACTTCCTTTCTTTATCTCCTTATTGCTCCATTTCCAAAAGATCATATCATCTCTGAATTCTTCCCATTCTACTACGTTGGCAAGTTGTTTTTTAAAAAACATATCTATCCTTCCCTTCATATAACTATAATTTTAAAAACTTCCCCTGCTCCCGCTGTGGGAATGACCCCCTGAAGAGATTCCCCCTCCCATGCTGATGCCACCACCGCTTTTATTATTGTCCGATGGTTTTTTTCGTTTGGTAACATCCGTCCTTATATAGGTATCTCTTCGACTGGTAATCTTGGAATGACTGGAATCCAAGTACGTACCTCCCCCAGCGGTCATTCTGCCTCCAGAGCGATAGGCCATCAGCCCAACACTGACAGTGGCTACCACAAAAGCTGCCCCTAGTTGAAACCACAGCTTAAATAGTATATTTTCTGGATTCACACCAGGTCTTACGCCCATATACTGATAGGATAATTTTATAAAGGCGTGGAAAGCCTCATAATAGTTCCCACCAGATAAATAGGGCGTTATCTTTCGCCGTACCAGATCACATCTGCTGTTGTCCAGATACTCCTCTCCCTTATAGAAGCCTGCTACATAGACTTCTCGGTGCTGCATATCGATGGTCAAGATAGCCGTATTGCCATGGGTTTTATCATATCCTAATCCTTGGGCATCATAAAAATCTTCCATATATTGTACTACATCTTTACCCTCAGTATCTCTAGTGGTTAGTATGACAATGTCTGTCTGCCTTTTCTGACTGTACTGCTGGGCCAAGGTCTCCAGCTCCTGTACTTCCTCTGTTGTTAAAAGCCCAGCAAAATCATATATTCTCTGCTTCACCTCTGGAGCTGCCATGACAGGATGAATATTGAGGATAGCCCATAAAATAAGTAGTACAATTGAAAATCTCCTTAAGTACAGTTTATTTTTCACTAAAAGCCACCTCCAATGATCCAAGCCGCTGATTTAAGTACTAAAAAAGTAGCACTGGCTATTCCAGCAAACCAAGCAGCTACCTTGCCATAGCTTATAGGAGGCTTCCCTACTATCTTTCCTGTCTGTCCGTTCATTGCAAAAACATACTCCGACTGCTTATAATCATAGCATACCATCCATAGGGGCAGGAGGGTATAATAGGCATGTTTGGGCTTGGTATCAATTTGTTTGCGCTTATAGGATGTGGTACTGTATTCATTGGTAGTAGACCGTATATAATCTTCCACATAATTCTCTATTCTGGATTTTACCCTTGGAAATAACTGTTTGTCATCATAATTGTATTTTTCTGCAATATATCCTGCCAGATAAGGGGTATTAAAATCTTTCAGGTTGCTATAATCATAGGGCTCTAGTTTATCCATGAGTTCATCCTTCATCTTTTCTGAAGCATCTACAGGGACCTTTATGTAATTCAAATCTGCACTCCGGTGGACATCATAATAACTGGTCTCTGTGTAGATATACTCCCCTCGGCTGTAGCTTCTCACCTTGGTACAGAGTGCATCTATCGAAGCCTTGCTATTTAGGTCATATAGCCAAAAAGGAACATAGATTCCCGTTATGCTTTTTACTCTATCTGCAGTCATAAATCCCTTTGGTGTTAAAAGTCCATTTTTACACCAAGCTTTAAATGCCTGCATGGCCTTTTCTTTGCTAATGGTAAAGGGTATCACTTTCGATGGCGCCATGTTGCCAGATAGCCTATCTCCCAACACCACACCTGCACCACAGAAACTGCAAGTGGTAGCAGTGGTATCTCCATCGGTTATGATAACTGCACCGCAGTTTTTACAATGATACTCTACGGTCTCTCCTTCCGCAAATATATTGGATATAAATTCCTTTGGAAAATCCTCTATATTATCCTTTCTCCCACAGCTGTCACAGGATAACTTTCCCGATTCACTGTCAAAGAACATATCTGCACCACAATCAGGACATTTATAATGGATAACCATTCATTCCACCTCCCACTGTATATAAAACCTGAATATAAAAGCTGTAGACCAAGCTACAGCTTTATATTCTAATCATCACTTATTTTTCAGGCTTGCCTTTAGAGCCTCCAATTCATCATCTACCGTTGAGCTTTTATCATATTTGGCTGCCAAGTCCTTTATATCGTCCTTAGGTCCAGCGTTAAGCTCTGCCATAGCGTTTGCCTTATCTAGCGCTCTATTGGCCTTCTCTTCCATTCTTTCAAAGGCAGATATGGAGTTATTGGCACTGCTTACAGAGGAGCCGATTTTATTTATTCTCTCTTGGGTTTTTGCAACAGCCAGTTTTCCTTTGATCATATCCTTACGGGACTCTAACTCTCTAATATCCGCAACAAGCTTATCATGCATTTCTCTCATCTTTTCGGCATTGGCGGCAGCTAAATCATAGGCTTCTTTTAATCCTGCCTCTTTAGATGCTAAAGTCGTTTTTCTCTCTAAAAATTTCCTAGCATCTTCTTCATTATTTGCCTCCAGGGCTTTAATAGCATAGGTTTGCATCTTATTGATTTCTGTCGTACACTCATCTAAGACTCTCTTGGCTCTCTGCTCTTCTGCCATAATGGAAGCCGTTTCTGCTTTAACCTTTCCCAAATCACTATTAAGATTTCTCAGGCATTGGTCAATCATCTTTTCTGGATCTTCTACCTTATCCAATAAAGCATTTATATTGCTGGCCATAATATCTTTAAACCTTGTGAGAATACTCATGGTCTTCCTCCTCTATTTATGGAATTTTTTTATATTTGTTATCTTGAAACCAATATATCATAATATAATTTCCTTT
>JBFNEZ010000049.1:0-20629 GCA_040797825.1 Thermotaleaceae bacterium
GGTATGCCAAATAGACCTAATGTACAAGATTAGATTATTCTTTGTATTCGTAATATATACCACGAATTCCAGTATAGGATTTTGGAGTCATAATGCCATCACAAACTTGGCAATCAGGTTGTGGTGGAACAGATGGATCTAGCCCATCAAATAAATTATCTTCTTCTAGCTGTTCAACAATGAAACGAGGAACCCATAGGGAATAGTTACATTTAGTGCAGATAAATTCGATAAGATCATCATCTTTTGAAAAACCTTCAAGTATATTCATAATTACCTCCATGAAAATGTAATAGTGTGCTACGCACTATTATATAGAGGAGGTGAAAAGTTAGCAAGATATACGTTTTTACCAGATTGGAATATCCCTATTAGTTCCATCTTATGACCACATAAACACCATAAAGGATCAATACCAAAAGCTAGAAGTAAACGAGCTCTCCAATGTGAATGCCTTTTTCTAAAAAGCTTTCTCTCTTTGGTGTCTAAACGTTTAAGTAAGCTAGAGTGAATATAATCTTTAGCGTAAAGACCATAGTAACGAATCATTTTAAACTGCTCATCGGGTATGTGAATAATCAAACGCTTTATGAAATCAAAAACATGTATTTTTTCTGTAACACGCTGATTATCTTCATGACGATCATAATAGAAGGTAACAAACTGGCCATCATAATCAAGTATACGGGATTGTGCCATGGCAGGGCGACCCGTGTATCGAATAATATATTTAACAGAATCAGATGAATTAGAATCCATATTAGGCTTGGCATAAACATAAAAACCATCAGAGTAAGTCTTGAACAAAGAAGATTTAAGAGAATAAAAAGAAGCCCCAAGACGTTGATGAAGCAAGGATAGTAATGTAGCTTGCCAACGTTTGCGAAGCATATTAAAAGGGATATGTTTAACTTTGCGCCAAACAGTTTTAAGACCAGAAGCACCTTCGGTTAAGAGCATATGGATATGGGGATTCCACTTTAAATCCCGTCCAAAGGTGTGAAGGGTAGATACAAAATCAGGCTTAAAATTCTCTGACTTATTAACTGATAAAAATAATTAAAGATAGTATCTGCACATGCTTTAAAAAGAATATGTAGCAAAGATCGATCTTTACGAAAGAAAGAACGAAGTTCCTGGGGGATAGTAAAAACAATATGTCTATGGTTACACCGAATAAGCTTAGATGAGATTGACTCAGCACGATCCTGTGTATATTTAGCTCCGCAGGAATTGCAGAAACGACTTTTGCAAGTAAAAGAAACATGCTTGAACTTATGGCAGTGGTCACAATAGTAAAGAGCATGTCCCATAGATGGATCACCGCATTTTATGACTTTTTTAACATTTTGTAGAACAGCAGAACGAATGGGATAACCTTTAGCAACAAAAGCATCCCAATGATCTGCAAAGATATCTTTAATTTTAAAAGATTTATTACCCATAAAATATCACCAAGATATTTTATACCAAAAAAATATAGAAATATCAAGCAATTAAAAGCGGTGTTAGGAGTAGACTTATGGATTCGAGTTTCTTAACGCGTCGCAGACGCTATTTTTAAAGTAAGTGAACCCATGGATAAAAATGGACAAAGGGTTGTTGTCATGCTGTATAAAGTGGAAGGGGTAAACAGAGAGATTGAGTATATCTATGGAGAGGTTCCTCTAGAGCAGTTGATGCGGATCGCTTCCAAGATCAATATATATGGGGGTACTGGAGAGATATTGGTAAAAAATAAAAGTATTCATAAGGATACACAGAGATTCTACGATCATTTCTCCCAAGAGAATTTTTTAGCATTTGAAACAGATATTTCAGCAGTGCGCGGGTGGTCCTTGAATTATTATATTCCAAAGAAGCGTATAAACCAAATTAATCATGAGATACATAGGATCCTATTCATTTTTGAATTGATATTGTTGATGATTGTAATCCTTTTATTAGTCATGAGTTTTGCTTCTATCGTAAAACCTATTGATAAATTAAAGGAATTAATGAAAAAAGTAGAAGAAGGAGACTTCTCCGTAAGACTTCACAACAACAGGCAAGATGAAATTGGCAGCTTGATTAACAGCTTTAACCATATGACTGCCCAGCTTGAAAACCTTAGTTATCAAGAAAAGGAAATGAGACTACGAATTATGCAGGAGCAGATCAAACCTCATTTTCTTTATAACACCCTAGATACTATTAAATGGGTTGCAGCAGAAGAAAATACAGAGGAAGTACTGGCACTGATAGATTCTTTAAGCACTTACTTTAGGATTGGTCTGAGCAGTGGAAAAACCTTTATCAGTTTAGATGAAGAAGTTGAGCATATTGACAGCTATCTTCGGATACAAAAGGCAAGATACGAAGAGCGGTTGAACTACAGTATCCATTATGATGAGACCCTTATGGAATATCAAATCATGAGGATACTCTTACAGCCTATTGTAGAAAATGCTGTGATTCATGGGGTAAATAAACTGGACATGGGAGGAAAAGTTTCTATTTATATTTCCTCAGAAGAAGAAGACATTCTTATACGGATAATGAATCATTCAGAAATGGATCAAGATGTTTTACAGGATGTGAATCAAGCTTTGGGAGAAGACAAAAAAATAGAATTTTTTAAGGGCTATGGACTCTATAATGTAAATCATCGGATAAAGCTGGAGCATGGGCAAGGATATGGACTAACCCTTCAATCAAAGAGAGGGTGGACCACTGCTTCTATTAAGATACCCAAGATAAAAGGAGAGCATAACGATGTTTAATGTTCTGATTGCAGATGATGAACCAAAGATCAGAAAAGGGCTTAAACAGTGGATCGAAGGGAATCCCTATAATTTTAAAGTGGTTGCAGAGGCAAAAAATGGTCGGGAGGCTTTAGAATATACAGGTCAATGGCTGCCTCGATTATGCCTTGTGGATATTAATATGCCTGTGATGAATGGATTGGACTATATTTGTCAGATGAAAAAAATTTCACCAGATAGTATTGTTGTAATCATTACAGGCTATGACAACTTTGAATATGCTCATAAGGCTATAAAATTTCAAGTTTTTGATTATCTTTTAAAACCCGTTTCAAAAGATGAATTTGATCGCCTCTTGAGAAAAGTTGCTGAAAATCTTGGCGGAGATAGAATGAAAAGTACTGCTGAAGATAATGGCCAGTATTCATGTATTATAAGGTCCGTTAAGGGATATATAGATGAACATTTTGATGATAGCCAGTTAGACTTATCCAAGATAGCACAACTCTTTGATGTCAATAAATCCTATATTAGTAAATTGATGAAGCAGGAGCTAGGTAAGTCTTTTGTGGAATATCTAACTGATATACGACTAGAAAAGGCAAAGGAAATACTGGAAAAGGATCATCCAAGAGTGACAATATATCATGTTGCTATTAAAGTTGGCTATACATCACAGCATTATTTTAGCAGAATTTTTAAAAAAGCTTATGACATTTCTCCTTTGGAATATAGGAATCGGTTTCACAGCCACTAGATGAACCTTTACATCTTTGATGGATATTGTACAATAGGATTATAGGTATGAATAGAGGTTTAAATAAGGGTTGCTGAGTAATAATTACATTGAGGAGGATTTCAAGTGGAGAATAAAGTTATTGCATTCATACAAAATATTGAAGAAAAAATTATAGCCTACAGAAGGGATTTTCATAAATTTCCAGAAGTGGGTTGGACAGAATTCAGAACAGCATCTATAATAGCCAGAAGATTGACTGACTTGGGGTATAAGGTACAGGTGGGTAAAGAAGTGTTAAAAGATGAAGAGAGAATGGGACTTCCTTCAGAAGAAGAACTGACATTTCATTATAACAGAGCCTTAGAGCAGGATGGGGATAGTGAGTTTATGGAAGCTTTAAAAGGCGGGTTTACAGGGGTAGTTGGCAGCCTTGATCTAGGCGTGGGGCCCGTTATTGCCTTGAGATTTGACATAGATGCCCTTAAAATAGCTGAAAGTCAAGAAAAGGAACATATTCCTTTTAAGCTGGGGTTTTCATCAGTAAATGAGAATATTATGCACAGCTGTGGCCATGATGCCCACGCAGCCATCGGTTTGGGAGTGGCTGAAACATTGGCAGCAGTTAGAGATGAAATCAAAGGAGCCGGTAAGATAAAATTAATTTTTCAACCGGCAGAGGAAGGGGTAAGAGGAGCTAAAGCCATGGTAGCAGCAGGGGTTTTAGATGATGTGGATTATGTGATCGGTGGACATATTATGGCAGCAGTGCCTTCTGGGACATTGATATGCGGAGACAATGGCTTTATGGCGACAACGAAATTCGATGTAACCTTTAAAGGGTTAGCGGCCCATGCAGGAGGTGCGCCTAATGAGGGGAAAAATGCTATGCTGGCAGCATGTACAGCTGTATTGAATTTAAATGCGATACCGAGACATCGAGAAGGCTTTAGCCGAATCAATGTAGGACTATTGCAATCGGGTACAGACCGAAACATAATACCTGAAGATACCTTTATGAAAGTGGAAACAAGAGGGCAAACAACAAAGGTGAATGAGTATATAAGAGAATATGCGGTGAGAGTTATAGAGAATTCTGCAAAAATGCATGAGGTTGATTATGCTATCAACTACGTAGGAGCAGCCATGGGAGCAATTTGCAGTCAAGAATTGGTGCGCCGGGTGAAATCCATTGGAGAGGATTTGAATTCATTTGACCAAATCATTGAAGTATCTGATGAAGCTTCAGGGAGTGAAGATTTTACATATATGATCAACAAGGTCCAGCAAAATGGAGGAGAAGGTGTTTATTTTCTAGTTGGAACAGACTACAAAGCAGGGCACCATAATACGCGGTTTGATATAAATGAAAAGGATTTAATAAAGATGGTGAAGCTATTCACTATGTTGACACTGGATATTTTAGAAAAGGATAATACATTAAGGGCTTAGAATTAAAGGAAGGCATGGTTAGCTCATGCCTTCCTTTAATTTTAAAATCCTATGCAAATAGCAAGAGGCTTAAGGCCATAATAGCCATTCCAGAAATAAGACCATAAATAGCTATGTGATGTTCTCCATATTTCTCAGCGGTTGGAAGCAGTTCATCTAGAGAAATATAAACCATAATTCCTGCAACTCCAGCAAATATAATACCAAACATAGAGTCATTAAAAAAACGCATCAGCAGAAAATATCCTACAATGGCGCCTATAGGTTCAGACAATCCCGAGAGAAAAGAATATGAAAATGCCTTCTTTCGGTTCCCCGTAGCAAAGTAAATCGGCACAGAGACTGCAATACCCTCAGGAATATTATGAATTGCTATAGCAACTGCGATGCTTATGCCTAGAGCTGGGTCCTGTATAGCACCAGTAAAAGTTGCTAATCCTTCTGGGAAATTGTGAATGGCTATGGCTAAAGCAGAGAACATACCCATTCTCAATAAACTTGGATCATCTATTTTTCCATCCTTCATATCTTTTACATCACGCATTTCATGGGGATTTTCTGCACTTGGAACAAATTTATCAATCAATGCGATTACGGCAATCCCTCCAAAAAAAGCTATAGTAGTAATCCAATACCCTTTTGTTTCCCCATAGACCACTGCTAGGGACTCTCTTGCTTTAACAAATATTTCGATCATAGAAACATAAATCATTACACCTGCAGAAAAACCCAAAGCTCCAGATAGGAATTTTTTGTTTGTTTGCTTCGTATAAAAAGCCAAGGCACTTCCAATTCCTGTGGATAAGCCTGCAAATAGTGTGAGTCCAAAAGCGAATAGCAATCTATTCATACTTATCTCCATAATTCATTCTCCTTCATAGATATATAATGTTACCTAACCAGTTTCACTATATATACCCAATAGATATGTTTATCAAACTCCATATCACTAAGTTTCTAGATATATAACTCCAAAAAAATTGTTATGATCTCCTTATCCATCCACCAATATTTACTGCAAGCCATGAGAGCAATAGCTCCGGCTATAAAAAAAGTGATATAGGTCGCAAATTAATTCTTATTTTCCAATAGCAGTTGAAGAATACTAGTAAAGTCTTCTATGGATAGTTTTTTAAATGATTTTAGGTATAGGGTATCAAAGAATGACTTATGAAACCACAGTTGATTGTATATTTAATAATTAATTTATAAAGTTTTAAGAATTTTTTCATTGGAGGTTTAGAATTCTATACTATAATTAGAAAAAAAGATGTAATAGATACTGCTATGAAGGAGGCGATGATACTATGGAAGAGCGTAAGAATCCCAAAAAGCCAATTATATATTACTATATATTTGCCATGATGATTGTGATGCTTCTAAATGCTTTTGTGTTTCCCTTATTACAAAGACAAAAGATCAGTCAGGTTGATTACGGTACATTTCTAACACAAATTGAAAATGGAAATGTAAAGGTGGTAGAAATAGAGGAAAATCAAATAGGATTTATTGCTGTAAATGAGGAAGATAAAGAGAATATATTTGTTACAGGTCGTGTGGAGGATCCAGAATTGGTCAATCGCCTTCATAAGGCCAATGTTCAATTTTCTAAAGTAATCCCTAGACAAAATTCACCACTGATGAATTTTGTATTGACTTGGATTTTCCCGATTATGCTTTTTTGGGGTATTGGACAACTGCTGGCAAATTCTCTGCAAAAGAGAATGGGCGGAAATGCAATGACCTTTGGAAAGAGCAATGCGAAGGTGTATGTGGAAGCACAGACAGGAAAGACCTTTGAGGATGTAGCAGGACAGGATGAAGCCAAAGAAGCCTTAACAGAAATTGTTGATTTTCTCCATAACCCGGGTAAATATAAAGAAATAGGAGCGAGTATGCCTAAGGGTGCTTTACTGGTAGGGCCTCCTGGTACAGGGAAAACCCTTATGGCAAAGGCCGTAGCAGGAGAATCAAAGGTGCCTTTTTTCTCAATTTCAGGCTCCGAATTTGTTGAAATGTTCGTAGGTATGGGGGCAGCGAGAGTTCGGGATCTTTTTAAACAGGCTCAGGAAAAGGCACCGTGTATCGTATTCATTGATGAGATTGACACCATTGGTAAAAAACGTGATAACGGAGGTCTTGGTGGAAATGATGAGAGAGAGCAGACCTTAAATCAATTGTTGACAGAAATGGATGGGTTTAACGGGGAAAAAGGTGTCATTATTCTTGCAGCTACCAATCGTCCTGAAACCCTTGATAAGGCATTGCTGCGACCAGGAAGATTTGATCGCCGCGTACCTGTAGAACTACCGGATTTAGTTGGACGAGAAGCTATTTTAAAGGTACATGCAAAAAAAGTAAAACTAGGCAACGATATCGACTTCAATGCAATCGCAAGGGCAAGTTCAGGAGCATCAGGTGCAGAACTAGCCAATATCATCAATGAAGGTGCCCTCAGAGCTATCAAATGTGGTCGCAAGCATATCCTGCAGGGTGACTTGGAGGAGGCAGTAGAGGTGGTCGTTGCAGGGTATCAACGTAAAGGGGCTGTTATTTCTCCAAAAGAAAAGCAGATTATCGCCTATCATGAAATTGGGCATGCGATTGTAGCTGCAAAGCAGAAAGAATCTGCACCTGTGCACAAAATTACCATTATTCCCCGTACATCTGGAGCTCTCGGATATACCATGCAGATATCTGAAGGAGAAAATGTGCTCATGACCAAGGAAGAGGCTTTTAATAAAATTACCACCTATACAGGAGGTCGTGCCGCTGAGGAATTGGTCTTTGGAACCTATACTTCTGGAGCTTCTAATGATATTGAGCAGGCAACCAAGATCGCACGGATGATGGTAACCCGCTTGGGAATGAGTAAGAACTTTGACATGATGGCTTTAGAAACTGTTTCCAATCAATATCTTGGGGGAGATGCTTCCCTAATCTGTTCTCCTGAAACCGCATCTAAAATTGACGAAGAAGTACTTGCCATCATTAAAAAAGCCCATGAGAAGGCTATTAACATCTTAAAAGATAATATGGATAAGCTTCATGAGCTATCGAGATATCTTATTGAACGAGAAACAATAACAGGAGAGGAATTTATGGCTGTTCTATCAGGGTAATGCTTGCCTATAGAACAGAAAAATGTTGATATAAGCTTTAAGTTGATTGAGATTTAAATAGTACAATGGGTTTGTAAGAATCAGAAAAGATTAAGGAGTGAGAAAAATGATTTATCCCTATGGTTTATTTGATCCAACGATGATCCTATTGATTCCTGCCATTCTTTTGACAGTTTATGCTCAAGGAAAAGTAAAATCAAGTTTTAGCAAATATTTAAGAGTTCCTACACGCATGGGATATACAGGAGCTCAAGTAGCTCGGATGCTTTTAGATCAACATGGATTGTACAGGATACCTATCGAAGTTGCAAGGGGCCAACTAAGTGACCACTATGATCCAAGAAAGGGTGTATTGCGGCTTTCTGGTGAGGTATATCAAGGCAGCTCCATTGCTTCAGTAAGTGTTGCGGCTCATGAGGTAGGCCATGCAATTCAACATGCAAATGGGTATGTACCTTTATCCTTAAGAAATATGATTTTTCCCTTAGCAAGCTTTGGATCTTCTGCTGCCTGGTTTTTTATTATGGCAGGTATTCTGATACCAAGCTTGGGTGGACTAATGGACATAGGGATTTTGCTCTTTGGGGCTGCAGTGATCTTTCAGCTTATAACCCTTCCAGTAGAGTTTAATGCCAGTAGTCGGGCTTTGAAATTGCTTGATGCCAATGGATTGATTATAGGAGATGAAGCAGAGGGCGCCCAGCATGTGCTTCAGGCCGCAGCTTTAACCTATGTGGCAGCTATGGCCAGTGGAATTTCACAACTTATACGACTGATTTTAATCAGAAATAGACGAAGATAGAAAAAGGGGCATGTTCAGGATGGAGAACATGCCCCTTTTATAGGTAGTTGTCTCTTAGCAGCTGGTTAAACAATATATTTATTCTCATTTACAAGATTGAAAACAGCTGTAGCAGGGTATTTAGGATTCAAATAGCACAATCGCAGTTTTATAATTCCCTCACAAGCATGGAGAGATTAAAGAAAGGGAATTATATTCATATAAAAACAGGATGGTACAATCGAAAATAAAGGAGAAAAGGAGACAATATGACAAAGGAAAAAGAAATCATAGAAACAGGATGGAATCTAGATAACAGTTATGCACGTCTTCCAAAGTCCTTTTTTTCCCACCTCAATCCAAGCCCGGTATCATCGCCTAAGGTGATTATTCTCAACTATCCTTTGGCAAAAGCTTTGGGGCTGAATGTTGAGGCCTTGGAAGAAGAGGGATTTGAAATTTTTGCAGGGAATAGAGTTCCTGCAGGTGCATTGCCCCTTGCTCAAGCCTATGCAGGCCATCAATTCGGACATTTTACCATGCTAGGAGACGGGCGAGCGCTGCTTCTAGGGGAGCAGATTACACCTCAAAATGAACGATTTGATATTCAATTAAAGGGTTCTGGCAGAACACCATACTCCCGGGGCGGTGATGGCCGAGCAGCTCTTGGCCCCATGTTGAGAGAATACATCATCAGTGAGGCTATGTACGCCCTGGGTATTCCCACTACCCGAAGTCTGGCAGTGGTAACAACCGGTGATAAAGTACTCAGGGAAACCAGGCAAATCGGTGCTATTCTAACACGAGTAGCTTCCAGTCATTTGCGAGTAGGAACTTTCCAATATGCTGCAAAATGGGGTACTATTGAGGAACTTCGAGCTCTGGCTGATTATACACTGGAGAGACATTTTTCAGAGATGAAGGATGACGAGAACCGGTATCTTTCCCTGCTTGAAGAAGTAGTCAAGAGACAGGCTGCATTGATTGCAAAATGGCAGCTGGTGGGCTTTGTTCACGGGGTAATGAACACCGACAACATGACTATTAGTGGAGAAACCATTGATTATGGTCCTTGTGCCTTTATGGATACCTATGATCCAGCAACCGTATTCAGTTCTATAGATGCTCGAGGGCGATATGCCTATGGAAATCAACCAAGTATTGCAGCATGGAATCTTGCCAGATTTGCCGAAACCCTATTGCCATTGCTCCATATCAATCAGGAACAGGCGCTCCAATTGGCGCAGGATATAATTTCCACATTTCCAGATTTGTATCAATGCAACTGGCTGACAGGAATGCGGTCGAAACTTGGAATGTTTAACGAGGAACAACAGGATGAGAGGCTTGTAGAGGAGCTTCTGAATATGATGGAAAAACATAATGCAGATTATACCAATACCTTCCTTGCATTGACCTTTAATAAATTAGAGGATATGTCACTGCTTACTACTGCAGAATTTGCCCAGTGGCATGAACGTTGGCAGGCTAGATTAGGAAGGCAGCAGAAAACAAAAGAGGACATTCATCAATTGATGCGTAACACCAATCCTGCTCTAATCCCTCGAAACCACCGTGTAGAAGCTGCCCTAGAGGCCGCAGTAAATCAAGAAGATTACAGTGTGATGGAAGGACTTCTAGATGTGCTTTCAAAACCCTATGCCCACGCTGCTGAACAGGCCGATTATGCTGTGGTACCCGATCCTTCAAAGGGACCTTATAGAACCTTCTGTGGTACTTGAAACATAGAGGAATATTCATAGAATGTTGAAATATAATGATAGTAATCCAGCATTTAGGAAGTGGTTGGCATGAGAAAATCAGATGTTCAAAATAAGAAGAGCATTCTAGGAATCATTATAGCAATTGGGATAGCTTTAGCTGTAGGAGGATTGAGTTCTTTTTTAACCAGAAATACAATGGAAATCTATCAACAGTTAAAGCAGCCCGCTTTCGCACCTCCAGGATGGGTTTTTCCCATTGTGTGGACGGTGCTATTTGTATTGATGGGAATTGCAAGCTATAGAGTATATTTAAAGGGAATAGAAAAGACAGAGGTTCAAAATGCCCTTATGCTTTACGGATTGCAGTTAACAGCTAACTTTTTCTGGACAATTATATTCTTTAGATGGGGACTGAGAGGTTTTGCATTTATTTGGCTGATATTTCTTTGGATTTTAATAATCCTTACAACCATGAAATTCTATAAACTAGATAAAGTTGCTGCATATCTGATGGTTCCCTATATACTCTGGGTTAGTTTTGCTGGGCTTCTAAACTATTCCATATGGCAGCTAAACAGGCCCTGAAAATTAGAAAGATTACAAAACATTGAGTATGAGACGACTATGAACCACATATTTTAGGGGGATGAAATCCCCTGCCGTACTAAGGACGCTCTTTTTACGGATTTTTTTATATTTGAAGGAAAAATACTGCTTATCAATTAAATAAATTGATAGATTGACAAGTAGTAAATTTATGGTAAAATATGAATGTTAGATAAATCTAACTTTTTTTATCGATAAAATGTTAGTATAAACTAACACTTATGAGGAGGTCGTATATGAAAAAAAGTGTGAGAAAGTTTAAACGAGGTATGGCTTTGCTGATGGCTGTGGTTGTAATGCTCTCTTGCTTTACTATGCCATCAATGGCTGCATCAGGTTATGCCTACAAAAACGGAGTGTATACTGGCAGCGGTACGGGGCATGGTGGAACGTTAGAAGTATCGGTGAGTATCGATTCTGGAAAAATTTCTAAGATTGAGGTTGGAAGCAATAAGGAAACACCTAGTTATTTAGAACAAGCAAAAGCAATAATAGATCATATCATTAATAAACAAAGTACTGAGGTAGATGTTATTTCTGGTGCGACAAAGAGTAGCAGAGCAATTCTTGAAGCTGTAGATGATGCACTTGAAAAGGCTTATTCAAGCATTTTTGATTCTGGGTATGGGACTGAAAAATCTCCATTTATTATCACAAGTTTAGTGCAGTTACGAGAATTTCGCAATACTGTAAACCAAGGACAGACTTACGCAAATCAATATATCAAACTAGGGAAGGATATTGATATCAGCGGAGAAGAATGGATACCGATGAATAACTTTGCAGGAAATTTTGATGGTGCAGGTCATGAAATTAGCGGATTGACCATTGGAACTTCGTCAACAGCTGCAGATTCTGGAAACGGAGGCCTGTTTGGAACTCTTTCAGCAACTGCAGTGATTAAGAATCTAGGAATTTGTGATGTGACTATTTACATATCCAATAGTGCTGCTGCTTATGCTGGTGGTTTAGCTGCAAGAACCAGCAATGGTTCCAGTGCAGGAGGAACTATCATAGATAATTGTTATGTAATTGGAAATAGCGTTTCTTCTGAAACAACAGCAAATACAATTGCCTATGCAGGGGGATTGGTTGGTTCCTTAGGCTCTTACAGCAATATTACCAACTGCTGGACAGATATTTCGGTAGAGGCAAAATCGGGAGCCACCATGTCTGCTTATGCGGGTGGGCTGGCTGCTCTTGTTGGAAACAATATAACGGTTGCAAACTGTTATACATTGGGGAAAGTCACTGCTACCAGTGCAAATCTAACGAATGGTGCTGCCGTCGGTGGATTGTTTGGAATGCAGAGTGGAAAATCTTATAACTGCTATTCACTAAGCTCAGTTACAGCAAATAATGTAACTGAAGCTGTATATCAAACGCCTAAGTATAGTCTGGCTGGAGCATTGGCAGGACAAGTTACTGGTAATGGACTCATGGACCGAATGTTCTATAGTGTAGATACGGCGGTGAGTGTAAACGATGCAGTGTATAATCCGATTCCAGCGGTTGGAACGGGTGCAAGCAACACAGAACCTACAAATCTTTATGGTTTGGCAGGGAGCAGCATGATATCAGAAATATTAGTAGATGCACTGAATAATGGATTAAAGCTGTTAAACCAAAGCAATATTATTCTCCCCAGTGGTGTCGCCATGTATGCATGGGAGCTTTCTGGCGGAAAGGTGACTTTAAGTGAGAAAATCTATATCGATGATGAAATTGTTAGCGGCATTTTTGCAGGAGGTGACGGAACTGCAAAAAATCCTTATATCATCAGGACAGAGGAGCAGCTGAGGGCCTTTGCAGTATCTTTAAACGAAGCAGTTGATTATTCGGGCCTATATATCAAGCTCGCAGGTGATATTGATGTGAGCAGTGAGGACTGGATTCCTATCGGACAGGGAAAATATCCTTTCCGAGGAACCTTTGATGGGGATGGATATAGGATCAAAGGTCTTAAATATGGCAGTAAGGAGAATGTAAAGGATGCTACCAAGGATATCTATGTGGCGCTTTTCGGAGTTATAGGTACGAATGGATTCGTTGAAAATCTGGGACTAGTTGATGTTAGTATCTATAATACTGGAAAAAATTCTCTGAATTCAGCGGCTGTTGCAGGATACCTTGAAGGTGGTGGCATTGACAATTGTTACGCAACAGGTATGATAAGCAGCAAAACTACAGTCAAAGGCAATAACTTTGTTGGAGGTCTAGTTGGCAATCAGTATAAAGGTTATATCATCAATAGCTGGGCTGATGTGGATGTGCGTTCAGAGGCAGTAGGTCCCTATCTGTCAGAGGCAGGTGGTTTAGTATCTCTCAATAACCGAGGGCTAGTAGCCAACTGCTATACACTGGGCAATGCTTCAGGAGATGCGGTTAGAGCAGCGGAAGGCATGGCTTATGTCAGCAATCTGGTGGCTTGCCAGGCGGGTACAATTGTAAACTGCTATGTATTAGGGGGTACAGTATCTGATTCCTATTCATATTATGTAGGTGCTATTTCTGGTATGACTACTGGTATTGGTAAAGGATATTTGTCTTATTACAATAAGGAAGCAGTTCAAACAATTGATCAACAGGTGCCGAATCCTTTTGTGGCAGTAGGAACTACCATTCGCATGACCGAGGACGGCATTACCTATAGTGGTTTTAACTATGGTTTAAAGGGATATACCCTTGGGGAAATGAAATCCAATGAGTTTGCTTCAGTTTTAAATAGCAATTTTGATTCATTCCCCGTTGAACTTTCAGAATGGCTGTCCCCAGGCACAACGTTAAAAAAATGGGCATATAATGACTCTAAAGAACTGGTAACCTTTACTTCTGATGATGCTGTGATTACCTATGTTCCTGTGGTTATTGAGGAGGAGAATAATGTTGTCTACAAGCCAGGAAATTACTATGGACGGGCCTACAATGAAGACCGAGAGATTATTGTAAAAATCAGGGCTGTAGAGGACGAGATTGAAACAATTGAAGTTACAAAGCACAATGAAGGGAATCCTTTTGATACTAAAGATCTAATCGATGCAGTACTTCAAAAGCAAGGCACAAAGATTGATTATGACACAAGCAACAACTCACTGACTGCAACGCTCAAGGCTATTGATGCAGCGCTCAAAAAAGCTGAAGTCGGGGATACAACTGGTTATGGGAAAGTAGATCCTGCTATTTTTGCAGGAGGAACTGGTAAAGAAACAGATCCATATCAAATTTCTTCAGCTCAGGAGTTAACAGCCTTTGCAGCATCTATTAATGTTGATGAAGGATATGAAAATGCTTATATTGTGCTGACAAAGGACATTTCCTTAAAAGGGATGGACTGGATTCCTACTGGAAGCGGCAATGCAGCGCACCCATTTAAAGGAAACTTTGATGGTACAGGGCACACCATCAGCGGTATGACCATCGGCAGCGAAGGGGAACCAATGACATACCAGTATGTTGGACTCTTTGGGTATGGGAATCGTGCAAATATAAAAAATGTGAATCTAACCAATGCTTATATCAATAATTCTTATAAAGGAAATGGTCGTGCTTATGCTGGTGTACTTGCTGGGGCTGTTGAAAACGGCACCTATATTGCTAACTGTTCTGCCCAGGGGACATTAACCAATCGTTCAAAAAATCAGTGCTACACAGGTGGGCTTGTGAGTTTTACATCTGGCACGGACAGTGCTGCAGGTTACGTTATCAACTGCTATACGAATGTGGACGTCACTGGCATATCCGACAGTTCTTGGGTTTACATTGGTGGCATATCCGGGTTGAATAATCGTACGTATATCATTAACTGCTATACACTGGGTGATGCTGCCTCAGACAGTACAGTTAACGTTAATAAGACATCAACAGGTGGTATCGCAGGGTTCCAAGCAGGCTATGTGCGAAATTGCTATGCATTAGGGAATATGAAGAGTGTGCTTTCAGCTACAGACGTGGGTGGCTACGCAGGTAGACATACAGGCATAGCCACAACCTACTATGCTTATTACAATACCGATGCAATCCATTACTCTGGAAATATTCTTCTTACTCCAACACCAGGGGTAGGGGTTTATGTTCCGTCTTCCAGTACGGGACTGGTTACAGCAGTAAGTGTAGAAGGAAAAATGAAAAATTATTTGAAAAGTGCAGAATTTGCAGCTGTACTCAATAAAAATATAATGGATGAAAATGTAATCAATGTATTACCGGATGATAGCAAACTGAGATCATGGATATATGATCAAAGTCTTGATTTGGTGGTGTTTGCAAAGGATTCTAATAAGCCGGATAATGGGTCTGGGGATTCTGGGGATTCTGGGGATTCTGGAGGTTCTGGAGGTTCAGTAAGTTCCAGCGGCTCAAGTTCAAAGACTGCAGACAGTGCTCTCAAAGAGGCTTTGGAAAAAACAGGAGAAGCAAGGGTGAAATTGGAAAGCGGTCAGGTAAGGTTTACTGCTGAAACCCTTCAAACCATTAACAATACAAATTCAATTATTTTGGAAAGCACGGGTGTTCGTGTGGAATTCCCTAAAAAATCCTTAATGAGTGATGCTCTTCTCAAGTCAGCATCGGGTATAGATACTTATGTAGATATTGCTATGAAGTCCCTTGATGATGTAAAGAAGAAAGAATTACTATCTAAGGCCAATCTAGGTGAATCCACTGGTGTTTTTGAGATTGGGGGCTTGGTATTCCAACTGACTGCAGAAATTGTCGGCGTTGATGGAATAGAAAACATTACACGCACCAAAATCAGCAGTTTCAGCGAGCCAGTTAAAATTTCTATAGATTTGTCTTCAATCGATATGGCTCAAGTGGACGTAACAAAGGTCACTGCTGTGCGATATGTTTCCGATGCTGCTGGTAATGTAACCCTAGTGAAATTAGGCGGTTTCTATGATCCACAGACCAAAGAGTTTAGTTTTTATACCGATAGCTTTAGCTATTATGGAATACTCAAAGCAAATAATTTAGTTTATATGAACTTAAGTATCAATGAACCTTCAGTGGTAGTGAATGGCTCTCGAAAGACAGTGGATGTGCCAGCAGTTATTATGAACAATCGCACAATGGTACCTCTACGTTTTATAGCTGAAACTTTAAATGCTGATGTTGTGTGGAAGGCAGCTGCACGTAGTGTAGAAATCACTCTAGATGACAAAAAGATAGAGCTTGTAGTGGATAAAATTGGACCAGGTCTTGATGTCCCTGCAATTATTCAAGATGGAAGGACCTTGGTACCACTGCGTTATGTGGCAGAGACTTTAGATGCATATGTACTTTGGCATCCATCACTTCGTAGGGTAGATATCGTGAAGTAAAGATAAAAAGATTTGTTATAAAAAAAGTAGGCTGACTAAGAGGAGAACTCTCTTAGCCAGCCTACTTTTTATTGTAGGTTAATGAGCTTAACATAAAAATTAATAATATTTATTTGGAAAATTGATTACAGTTATATAAAAGGTTGGCAAGCTGCTGCCTTTCATAGAGGAATGGATCCCTATGGAGGAGCATTATTTTCTCAGTGCTAAATATTCAGGAACATGGCAGTCTTGTAATCGATACCAGCGGTCTATTATAAAAGAAATTTTTCCTTGGAATTTGCACTTGCATATCCATATAGTATTCATGTATAATGTTGATATAGAAAATCGATATTGATAAAAGATATTGAATTTCGATATTTGGTAGTACTATTCTTGTCATGGAGTTCGCTTTGTTAGGGATGTTATAGATAAAAAGTTGGAATATTAAGGGCACAACTATTAGAAAGCTGAAAGGGTGATTCTATCATGAAAAAGGCAGAGAACTTAGAGCAGAAAAATAAGGTGCCATGGGGGGCATTTTTGAAAGATGTATTCGTTTGTTCTTTAGGAGCTTATGGAGGGCCGGAGGCTCATTATGGTGTTATTACAGATCAAATGGTTATAAAGAAAGATTATCTGCAAGAAGAAGAACTGGTTGAGCTTATCGCATTGTGCAGTATTTTGCCAGGACCCACCAGTACACAAACCATCGTATCCATTGGTCATAAAATGGGAGGGCCATTATTGGCATTTCTAACGATGCTCGTGTGGGCTTTACCAGTATTGACAGTAATGACGGTGCTTTCATTTTTGTACCAATTCCTAGAAGGAATGCATATATCCCAATCTGGACTTCGTTATATTGGTCCAATGGCTGTAGGTTTTATTATTGTAGCTGCCTATCGCATTGGACGGAAAGTAGCAACAGATAAGATTACAGTGACACTGCTACTCTTAGGAGCTGTTACGACCTACTTTATTCGTGATCCTTGGATTTTTCCATTGGTTCTAATAATAGGTGGAATCGTGAGCGTTATTACCTCAAAAGAAGAAAATCTATGGAACCGTATTCATTTAAACCCACCATGGCTATATTTTATTGCTTTTGCAGCTTTTGCTGTGGGAAGCATTGTGCTTACCGCCATAACAGATAATCGAATTCTTCATTTGTTTGAAAGCTTTTATCGGTATGGCTACTTGGTTTTTGGAGGAGGGCAGGTGGTAGTACCTGTCATGCATAGTGAATTGGTAGAAGTAAATCAGTTTATGACAGATCAGGAGTTTTTGACGGGTTATGGGCTTGTACAAGGGCTGCCGGGCCCCATGTTTAGCTTTAGTGCCTATGCTGGTGGCATGGCAGCCCGTGGAGGCAGTGTCTTAATCCAGGTTCTAGGTGCCGCTGCAGGAGGAGTTGCAATCTTTCTGCCAGGGCTGCTTTTGATTTATTTTATATATCCAATATGGGAAAATTTAAAGAAAATTAAAGGCATAAAGGTTTCTTTAAAGGGGATCAATGCAGTTGCTGGCGGATTAATTACTGTAGCTGCGGTGATTCTAATGCAAAAGAGTGGATTTGTGCTTGATAATATTGTTGTAACACTGCTTACGATAATGCTATTGCTGACAAAAAAGATTTCTGCTCCATTCATAGTGCTACTGGCTTTGATCGCAGGATTTGCTATTTAAAAACCTTTAAACAAAAACAAACGAAGGAAAAATCTTTCCTTCGTTTGTTTTTGTTTAATTCTAATGATTGGACATGTAGGTGAGAGGCTAACTCCAAATTATTAGCATATAGTATTAGTACTAATCTAACATGGATATGAAAGGGGATATTAAATTGAATAGGATCTTATTGGACTTATTTAGACAGGGTGGATAGGCTAGATACAGGGACAAGGAAATGGTTATGAAATTCTGAGTAGATTTAGTATAGAAAGGTACTTGTAAGTAGTTATATTGATTTAGTTGACTTATCAACTATAAAAGATTATAATGGTTGATAAGTCAACTAAGGAGGGGATATGTTGGAAAAGGCAATCGGACGATTTGTGTCGATTCTATACAGACAATCACAGGTATATTTCAATCATGCTTTAAAAGAATTCGACATTACTTCGGCGGAGTATGCTTTATTGCTGTATCTATATAAGAAAGATGAAATTAGCCAAGAAGATTTGTCTGCTTACTTATATATAGATAAGGCGGCAATAGCGCGGGCAGTAAAATCGCTGGAGCAGAAAGGATATGTGACTAGGTATAAAGATGAAGCAGATAAAAGATTTAATAGGGTTTGCCTTTCGGATAAGGCAAAGGGTTTAGAGAATGAAATAAAAGAAAAAGTTTGGTCATGGAGTGAATTTCTGACAGAGGATTTGGATGAAGAAACTGTGGATGAGGTTTTATCTGTATTAAAAAAAATGGTCAATAAAGTAGCCGGCACAAATTTTAAAAAGAGAATGGAGTAATTGAGCTATGGAATATGTAAATCCATTGGGAGAGGAAAAAATATCAAAATTACTGATGAAATTTTCAGTACCTGCCATTGTAGGTATGATGGTAAATGCTTTATATAATATTGTTGATAGAATTTTTATAGGAAATAGCAATGATTTAGGTTCATACGGCCTGGCGGGAATTACCATAGCTTTTCCAATTATGATTATACTTTTGGCAATTGGAATTTTATTTGGGGTGGGGGGAGCAACTTTATTTTCTATACGACTAGGTGAAAAACAGCAGGAGAAGGCAGAAAACGTCATGGGGAATGCCTTCGTTCTATTGGTTATAGCTGGTTTTACATTTATGATTTTAGGGCAGATTTTTTTAAAACCTATATTATCATTGTTTGGAGCCAGTGAAGCTGTATTGCCTTATGCTATGGAATACATGAGAGTGATTTTCTTTGGAGCAATTTTTCAGGTAGTGAGTATGGGTATGAATAACTTTATACGAGCCGATGGCAATCCGAAAATAGCAATGATGACCATGTTTTTAGGTGCAGGAATCAATACTCTGTTGGATCCGCTATTTATTTATGTTTTCAGAATGGGTATGGCAGGGGCAGCTCTAGCTACTATTCTAGCTCAGGCAGTTTCCGCTATATGGGTGGTAACCTATTTTATAGGTAAACGCAGCAGAAACAAACTGAGATTTAAATATATGAAACTAAAATCCCATATTGTATTTAAATTAACTTCCTTGGGACTTCCTGGATTTTCCATGCAGCTTGCCAACAGCCTCTTAAACATGGTACTCAATAAAAGTTTACTTATTTATGGCGGTGACATAGCTGTATCAGGAATGGGTGTAATAAACAGTATTCAAACCATGCTTTTAATGCCTATAACTGGTCTCAATCAGGGAGTTCAGCCGATCATTAGCTTTAACTATGGTGCGAAAAAATATAATAGGGTAAAAACTGCAGCAAAGCTGGCGATTATGGTGGCTACTGGGATTGTAGTGTGTGGTTATATTGTCACAAGATTGTTCCCTAAAGGGATGATAGCAATGTTTAATCAAGAAAAAGAGCTATTGGAATTTGGAAGTTATGCTTTGATACACTGGTTCCTATGCTTGCCTGTTATTGGATTTCAAATTATTTGCGCCAACTTCTTTCAAGCTATTGGCAGACCTAAATCTTCTATGTTTTTAATTCTTTCAAGGCAAGTAATACTGTTTATTCCAGCACTAATCGTATTTCCAAAATTCTGGGGTATGAATGGCCTGCTACATGCGGCACCCTTTGCAGATTTTTTCTCGGCCCTATTAACAGGTGCTTGGTTTTATAAGGGGATCAAAAGCCTGGAGGAGTCGAAGCTTAAGGAGAGGTCTAATGCTTCTAATACATAACTGTCTGTACTTTAACCTAATGATACAAGAAGCCCCCACCTCTAAGAAACCGCGTAGGTGGTGGGAGTATGTCACTCGTATTATAGATATATGCAAATATGGGGAATGGGTATAGAAAAAGAAAATGGTTCTAAAATTAAGCGAAGATTAAAAGGAAGATTGACCATAGCAAGTAGAACATGATATTATATAGAATATAGAGAGTATTTAAAGAATTAGCCATATAAATATACAATTAAGTTCCTATATTTAGACGTCTATAAAAAATGGAACTTTTTCTATACCATTCCTGTATATACATGTAATACG
>JBFNEZ010000050.1:0-20348 GCA_040797825.1 Thermotaleaceae bacterium
GAGCTAAAATGTCTAAATATTCTTTTGCCTTATTTACACATTCTTCCTTACTATGGGTTTTTAAATAAGTTACTGGGAATAATCCGGTGATAATATGTTTTTTACCTAGTTTTTCTTTAATAAGCTTTGGATCTCCATATTCAAACTGCAGCACCGTATCCGTAGGCAGCTCATATAAATAATCTAGATATCTATCCCAGTTATCTTCACAGAAAATTCTACAGTGAATTCCCATAGACGCATATTCATCGAGCATCTTCTTAAAGCTAGGCCACCATAGTTTTGCAAAATCTTTTTCTCGCATAAAAGTAGGCATATGAAGAGGTATAAAGACTTGTGAATAGTTTGAAACCGTTTTAGGCATACCCTTTTTTAATACAATTGGATAAAGGGCTTCACAGGCTTCTGCTACTTTTTCTGGCATTCTCCTTACATCCATACTCACGCCCTTAAAGCTTCTTAATTGATCGGCTAAGAAATCAAAGGGTGCTTCTGTAAAACCTCCAGATGCAATGGGGCCTCCTGGATAATAACCATATTTTTCTACTGCTTTTCCTAGCAGTCCACCCCCAACCATCATATCATTGTTGTATCCAAGTATAGCTTTGGCAAAGCTGATGGTCATTTTCACCGGGTCCTCTAAATTAAGTGCTTTGTATTGCCTAGGTATTACTTTTTCTAATAAGCAGTCATAGGGTTTTTCTATCAGATAATCATATTCCTCTGGTAGCATACCAACCACCTCAGGATGTTGGAAGAATCCATTGGAACCCATCACAAAGGATTGGGATTCCAATGCCTGATAATAGGAGGGATATCTTAAGGAGCTTCCACCAGGACAGACATCGGTATATAAGGTTTGACAAAGCTTATCTAATGCTTCCTCTGCCAGCATTGAATTCCACTGAGCCTCTACGATATTGATTCCTCCAAATTCTGCTAAAGCCTCGAAAGGTATACTAATATTCACAGGTACTCTTTTAGGAATCTTATTGTCATAAACATCATAAAAAATACCAATCCGCTCTTGTTGCAAAGATTTCATATCACTCATATTATTCCACCCACCCTTGACAGATTTTTACGCCTTCTGCGGCATTTGTAGTAAAGGCATCCGCACCTATTTGCTGGCAAGCTTCCTTTGTTACAGGATTCCCTCCAATAATCGTTTTTACATTTTCTAATAACCCTTCCATACGCAGGGCATCAATTGTATTTTTCATAGAATCCAGAGCAAGAGTCAAGACACCACTCATTCCAATTATCTGGGGTTTGATTTCCTTCACCTTTTCCACAAAAACATTTATAGACACATCAATACCTAAATCATAAACCTCAAAGCCAGCTGCTTCAGACATACTTTTGAATATATTTTTTCCAATATCATGTAAATCTCCCTCTACAGTCCCCAAGACCATGGTACCTAATTTAGAAGTACTTCCTCCTCCTATAACAGGTTTTAAAATATCCATGGCATTTGAAAGCAATTCCCCAGCAAAAATGAGATCTCCTACAAAGTACTCTCCCATATCAAATTGTTCTCCTACGATAGCCATTCCCTGCTGACAGGCGTTCACAACCTGTTGTGCTTCTTCTTCAGTTGGATTGCTTGCTACAAAAGCTTTCAACATCTCTACTATTTCTTGTTCTTCCAAATCACCCACCATTTGTGTTAACACTTTCACATCAATCATCAAAATACCCCCTATACAATAAATATTTTTGTAGCTTGATGTCGCTTCTTAAGGGTCGATAATATACATGTATATACAGATTTAATTAGCAATTTTTATGCCAATAGACTACTAATTCAGAAGCAAGTGTTTTACTTGAAATTATCACTCCCATGGATGCAAGGTATAAATACACAAAAAATAAACTGTAGCATCATAGCACAGTTTATTTTTTATCTTGCAAACGTTTTCTCGTTTGTGATACCATTGTGACAGGATAGCACATGTGGCCTGTTGTCACAGTACTGTCTAGTTGGCAATTATCTTAGATTATATTTTGCCATCTTTCTATATAAGGATTTCCTATCAATACCTAACTGTTTCGCAGCGGAAGAAATATTATTTTTATTTTCATAAATCGTATTCATAATTATTTTTCTTTCATAGTTGTCCAGCAGTGAACGTAAATCACCACTGCAATCCATGCCGATTTCCTTTTCATTAGCACATCTATTTTTCATTCTATTATTTTTATAGTAAATATAGGATGGAAATACTTCTGCAGTTAGATTTCTTTGATTATCTTCACAAAGCATAATAGCACACTCTAAGGTATTGATTAACTCACGTATGTTCCCTGGCCATTTGTATTCTTCTAAGTAATGCATTGCATCCCCATCGATGTTTTCTATATATTTGCCAAATTTTTGATTTGCCTTTTTTATAAAATGGTCTATAAGAATAGGAATATCTTCTTTTCTTTCTCTGAGAGGTGGAATGATCAGCTGCACCGTTGCAATTCTATAAAAAAAATCTTCTCTCATAATATTCTTTTTAATTGTATCCTTTGGTTCTACGTTCGTAGCACTAATGATACAACACTCAATATCGATATCCTTATTATCTCCAATACGCCTTATTTTTTTCTCTTGTAATACCCTAAGAAGCTTTGCCTGCATGGACAAAGGCATGGAATTTATTTCATCTAAAAAGAGGGTCCCCTTCCCTGCCTGCTCAAAGAGTCCAATCATATTTTCCGCTCCTGTAAAGGAGCCTTTTACTGTTCCAAAGAGCAGACTTTCAATTAATGTTTCAGGCACAGCAGAACAGTTTAACGGGATAAAGGGTTCATTGACATATAGACTTTCATTATGGATTCCTTGAGCAAATAATTCTTTTCCAGTTCCCGTTTCTCCATAAATCAATATATTGGCATCGTAGTTGGCAATTCTTCTAGCTTTATCTTTACATTCCTGAACAACAATACTTTTTCCGATAATATCATCCAAAGTAAATCTACTGCCATTATTGATTCTTTTATCTCGATTTCCTTGCCCCATCTTTTTTTGTAGTTCCTTCTTTTCTTCAAGCAGTTGTCGATTTGCTAAGTTAAGTAACTTTTTTTCTTCCATTTCTTTTTTTAATATTGCTTCCAATTCTTTTATGCGTAATTCTAGTTCGTTCAATAAAATCACTCCCTATGAATTTATAACGAATCCTTTACTTAGAACGCTAAAAGTATTGAAGAACAAATCCATTGTCCTTTTCCATACTCTCAATGTACTCTATTCTCCATGCCTTGTAAATGAATGCTGCTCTATTGATGCAAAAACAATAACTCCTTAAAATAAAAGAACACGGGTTTCGTAGTTTTTTCTAACATCACCCAATGTCCTGGTCTTTTGAGCATTTTTACTTTTCTATTTTGGAGCGGGCAACGGGAATCGAACCCGCACAGCTGGCTTGGGAAGCCAGAACTCTGCCATTAAGCTATGCCCGCAGATTGTACTGATATCATTATAAAACGATTTCCTATATATGTCAATAGCGGTATTCTTTCTTTTAGATCCCATTTTTATTCATTTTTTTTTTAGAATATTATGCGATCAAGAATAGGGTATGATTCTTGTTTTCTTTGGCATAATAATTAGGAAAAGATATTCAATGTAAAAAGGAGTTGGAATAATGGATCGATTCGCTTTATTATTGATTATTATCGGTGCACTTAACTGGGGCTTGATTGGATTTTTCCGATTTGATCTAGTGGCAGCCTTATTTGGTGGACAAACTGCTCTTGTGAGTAGAATCGTTTACTCTCTCGTAGGTTTAGCTGGTGTCTATGCAATTAGTTTTCTGTTCAGAGAAAGAGAAAGAGTCAGATAATATACGAGAGGGGCTTATTATAAGCCCCTCTCCGCTATTATTCAAAAGTAACAATTGCTTCTGGTCGTTTAATTCTTAATAACAAGGTCTCGAGTATTCTAAGGCTATGATTTAACTGCTCTGGTCCAAGGTAGGCAGTAACTAAATCTTGACCTAACACCAAATCCATATTTTGGGATCCTTTAGAAAGAAGTATGGCTTTGTTACTTCCTAAAACAGGTGTTTGATAGATTTTGCCTCCAACAAGCTTTGAGACTCTTTCAATTTCCATCACACCAGTACCTGGCTGGATACGGTGCATTTTTAAGTAAAGATCAGGACTTACTACCAATACATAGGGTCCATAAAATCCTTTTCGAACCAATACTTCAATACCTGCAGCCACATCGGTTAAAGGAGTCTCCCCCTCTGACCAATCCCCTTTTTTAACAACCTCTCTCCCAGCTGCAGTTGTCAATCCATCATAACCATAGAGAGCATTTCCATTAAAAATTACATCATCTTCCTTATTGCAAATAGAAGTTGCTGCAACAGCTACAGAGGAGAGATCTAAAGGCAGACCCATCTGTTTACTTTTTTCTACATCTCTCCATGCTAAAGCAAAATCCTTATAAATCATGGGAATAGTAACATACTTTCTATTATTGACCTTAATTGGTGTATCTTCAGCTTCTCCATTAAAATCAATTCGGCTTTCCATATCTACATCTAATGTATCTATGTTCATGCTGTCTACTCCAGCACCTAGAGGGCCAAAGATGTTGATAAATCTTCTGCCAATCAACTGATCCTTAGCCACCTTAACAACCATTTCATCAATATTGCTCCAAATTTCTCCACCAAAAGGGGAGTCATCTCTTAATAGATAATCCATAGACATTCCCTCCTCTATTCTTCAATCAAACTGCCAACTGTATGTACTACATTAGATTTATATTCAATTTTCTTTTCTTCAATTCCAAGTTCTTCAAGCATTTCTCTTACTTCTTCTTGACCTTCTTCAAAAAGATCTCCTTCTTTTGGATCCAATATACGCAGCAAGGCCATCAACTCTCCCACATGGGCCTTTTCTTCATCTCGTATATCTGCAAGAACTTTTTTTGCAATAGGATCATCTGTAGCCTGCACATGAGCATCATAAACGTAGATAGCCTCTAATTCACCAGCAATATCTAAACGGATAGCTTGTACCAACTCCTCCTTTGTCACTTTTCTATCTACATTGGCTGAAAATGGATTTGGAAAACTAGGCATACTAAAAAACCTCCTTTAATAAATTTATACTTTTACATTATACCCTGTTAAAAATGAGATATTCTTTTTTTTATTAAGATTTTCCTCTTTTTTCTAATATATTCATCAAAAATTTTTACTATATAGTATTGTCTATATTTAGCAACCTATTACGAATTTCAATATAAAGGAGTAGGCTTACCATGAAGCCTACTCCTTTATATTGCTATTGGGATAATAACCTAATAAACATATCTACCTTTTGCATTTGATTTTTATCTAAAATTCCAGGCATTTGCTTTAACATTTGAAGCTTTTTAATAAAATCATTTTTCTGTTCTCTTGTAAATCCATCCATCATTTGATACATTTCTTTTTCGATCTCTTCTATACTCTTATTTTTATATTTGCCTACTAGTTGGGCAAACTGAGCCATTTGATCCTGAGAAGGGTTTATATTTCCAGCTGCTTGAGCCAATCTCTTATTGAGTTGATTAATATCCTTTGCCATACTCATCCTCCTTTTTTATGGTGCCATGCAAAAAAGAACCTCTTAGGTGGAGAAGTCCTTTATTCATCTTTTCTATATATTGTATGATTCTCAAGTATTTTTTGTGTCGTTCAAACAAATAAAAAGACTAGAGAACTCTAGTCTTATAATCGATTGGCAAATTCGTGAAGTTTATCTGAAAGGTTTGTAAGATCTTGTATAGCCGATGTGATTTCTTGGGTTCCAGCCGCCTGTTCTTGAGTAATAGCACCATTTTTTTCTACCAGCTGAAGTATTTGAGATACCCCATTTTGTATCTCCTTTAATACCTTGCCTATCTTTTCTACGGATTCATTGCTAGAAATAGCCAATTTTCTTATTTCTTCTGCTACAACTTGAAATCCCCTTCCTGCGTCTCCTGCTCTCGCTGCTTCAATAGCAGCATTTAATCCCAGCAAATTGGTTTGCTTTGCTACTTGCTGAACAAAGCCAAGTACTTGATCTGTTTCTTTTGCTCTAAGAAGTGTCTCATTGACAGAACCAATCACCAGTTCTCCTGAGGAGGCAATCTCTCCAGCACTAGAAGAAATATGACCGATAGACTTAGATATTTCCTCTAGGGAACGGGAAAAGGTTTGGATCATGTCCAGTAGTTCTTCTTTGTTGCTGATACTCTTTATGGTAGACATCCCTCCAACGATATTGCCTGCTTCATCCTGAATAGGATAGGCAGTAGCAATCAAAGGTGTTCCATATAACTCTTTAGGGATAATTCTAGTTTCCTGCTTATTGCTTTTCATACAGCGATACAAAACCAAACCGTCATGAAGTGGGTCCCCTACCTTTAGTCCTGTATTCACATGGATCCCAGGTCTATACTCTATTATTTTTTCCCTATCACTTACTGCTACAGCAATATCATCCTCAATATAGTTGTTCATATGCTGTGCAAAGTCAATGTATTTCTGTAATGTTTCCCCCATGAACTCCCTCCTAGCAAATCAATAAATTTAGTACATACTATTTTCTTCATATGTTATAAAAATCCTGCAAGCTTCGATAGTGTCTTCTGAATTTATTAGAAACCTATCATTATTTTTTGACATCTTGCAATTTTCTTAGATTTCTGCTAAGGAGGATTACTAAAGCTAAAAGGATAGTCATGTAAAATGGAATTAAATAAAAGCCTACCCGTACACCCCAAAAATCATTTATCTTTCCCACTAGCCAATTGCCCATCATGTTAATAAGACTTGAAGCTGTTATAACAAAACTAATAATGGAGTTAATTCCCTGATTAAAGGTTTTAATCAAAAGTGCCATCATAGTAGGATATACAATAGAAAAGAAAAATCCACTGGCAGATATCATAAAAATGAAATAATTCCCTCCAAAAATACCAAGGGCTAAGCAACCTAGAGCCATGGAAATATAAAGAATAATACTATACATATATCCAAGCCTCTCTGCTATAAACCCTCCTACAAAGCGTCCCAGGGTAAAAACTAGAAAAAACGCAGACAAATAGGAAGCACTCTTTAAGGGTTCCACAGCCTTTCCCTGCTGGAGATAGGTAACCAGCCAATTGGCTATTCCTATTTCTGCGGCCACATAAAAACCTAAAATTAAGGCAAAAAGAATTATGTTTTTGTCAGATATAATTTGTCTGTAGGATAACTTTTGTTGTGATTCCTGTTTTTCAACTTTGGGAAATCTGCAAAATAAAAAATATATTCCCAAAATAGTAAGAATGAGCAGACTAAAGTGATAAACATCTCTCCACAAAAAATTAGCCGCCAACATTATGCCCGCATATCTAGGTCCAATTGCTGCACCCAATCCATAGAAAAAATGAAGCAAGTTCATCATAATGGCTTGGTTTTTTATAAACAGAATAGGCGCTATAGTACTGGCTCCAATATTAATAGACCCTGTTCCATAGCCTATAAAATAAATACAAAGTAATAGCAGGGTATAGTTCCATGCATAAGCAATACCAAAAGCACCAAACCCTAATCCACAAAAACCAATAAAAATTACTTTTTTCTGTCCTAGTCTGTCTATAAGAGGTCCTCCAGAAAAAGTAGCCGTAATATATCCAAGTATAGAAATCAATACAATCCAAGCTAAGCTTGTATAATCCACTTGGAAAGCCGCCTGAATACTGGGAATGAGTACACCCCGGATATTATCCATAAAACCTTGCAAGAGCATTAATCCGAAGATCAAGATCGTTAGCATATTTTTCATCATACTATTCTCCAACACTTCTCACCTCCATTTTTTTCCTTTAGAATTTTATTATACGGTATTCTCTATGAATATGTAAACTGCAATAATCTATCAAACTATTATCCATAAAAAGCCATATTTTATGAATATATAAAATGCATGCTATAGGGAGTTTATATATTCAAATTTTTATAGAAAAAGGTTGGCCCCATGGCCAACCTTTTTACATCATCAATACCCCTTCATCGTTGATAATCATTTGAAGTATACTTTGTTCTTGTCCAGTTTGTGCATTAATATAAACCAAGAAGGTATCCTCTAGATAATTCACTTTAAACTCATAGCATAATACCTCGCTGCCTCCCTCCGTAGGAATCACAGCTAATCTAGGTTCTTCTGCTTGTGCCTGTATGCTGATCCTCTCCCGTGCCTCTTCAGCAGTAATTTGAGGAGTTTCAATATTTCTCTCATGGTGATTAAACCAATAGGTCTCTGCCTCATAGCCTATCACTTCACCTTTATCCAATCCAACCTTTACTTTCATCAGATCTGGATAGAAAATAATGTCATTCTCTTCATAAGCAAAATTGATTACCATCTGCCCGTTGGTTTTTACTGAATAAGTAGGCGTCATATTGACAAAACCCCTTTTTTCTAAAAACTCTTGTGCCACCTTTACTCCTTGTTTCTCAGAAATTCTAGCTTTTTCTACCTTACGAGTATCCAACATCCATAGAACCTTTCCTCCTGTTTTGCTAACAGACATAGAAAGAGAGCTTTCATCCTGGGCATTTTGAGGCTGTAAATCTACCACAAAGGCCGGTATAGTACTATTGTTCATATCTCCTAAAACCGTAGCTTCATATTGTACTCCATTTCCTGCAAATCCTTCAGCAATATTTTTGATTTCTTGCTCACTAATTGCTTTTCCTTGCAGCTTTGGTTGTTTCTTTGATTTATGTTCAGAAAAAGGACCATCATAAATAAGCTCCGGGTAATCTTTCATACGCTCTTCCATATCCACAAAGCTTGTGGTTATCATATTCTCATTGACCTCATCCAGTTTTGCAGTTGCTTTTTCACTGAGTTCTCCAATGCGAATTCCATCTTTTGCAATATCATTTTGCAGCTGATTTAGACCTTGTGCCAAATAATTGGAATAACTGTGTAGTTCCTGAATGGTACCCATTTCTTCTGTAGTAAGGGGATTTCCATCCAGATTTTTTCGGGCTAAAGCCAAGCTCATATCCCCTACCTGACTTAAAAACTTTCTGGTTTTACTTACATGGGAATGGCCTATGGGCAGTTGGGTTAACTTTTCTTGTGCATCATAGGCAAGCCTCATAGTTTCCGTAAAAAGTAAAACATTTTGTTTGGGCGTCCCCGTCACCATGGTCTTCGCCAAATTAACCTGTATGTTCTGCACATCAGCTATCATATCATAAAACATTCGATGAAATTGATTTTCTAAGTACATGCTATGCTGAAGATTTTGCTCATGCTGGTTATAACCCCATATGCCCACGCCAACAAGGGCCACTGCCAAAATTATAATCAAGCCATTTTTCATATCCTTCACCTCCTATCGATGAGCAAACCAGTGCTTACCAATCTTTACACTAGGCTCCCGGGTCCAAATCCATTTACTGGTAGCTGTAACAGGGTTCCAATAATAGATAGCACCACCAGTTGGGTCCCACCCATTTAATGCATCTCTTGCCGCTCGATAAGCACTTTCATTAGGCTCTAGATAGATTTGCTTATCGGCTACTGCGGTAAATGCTAATGGTTCATAAATAACTCCAGCAATGGTATTGGGGAAGGATGGATGCCGCACCCGATTTAGTATAACAGCACCTACTGCCACTTGCCCTGTATAAGGTTCTCCCCTTGCCTCTCCATTAATAGCCATAGCCATCAGTCGTAGATCGTCATTTCGCGTTACACCTCTGCTGGTGGGCGTATAGGCAGTTTGTGCCCCTGTGGGCATTCCCAAGGCCCTTCTTGTCTGTGGACCAATAACCCCATCCACAGTTAGTCCATTTTTTCGTTGAAAATCCCTTATGGCTTGTCCTGTTAAGTTGCCATAAATCCCATCCACTGCACCTTTGTAATAACTCCACTGCTTTAATTTTTGCTGGGCGATGCGTACCGTCTCATTAACTTGGGCCGTTCCACCTCTTGCTGCTGGTGTTGGTGTTGTAATCCCCAATGCCCTTTTGGTTTGAGCACCTACGATGCCATCGGCCTTTAATCCATTTTTTCTTTGAAAATCCACAACTGCTCTATAGGTTTGTTGACCGAAAATACCATCTACACTTCCCCTATAGTAGCCCCAATTTCGAAGTTTTTGCTGCACTTCTCTTACATCATTTCCTCTCGTTCCCCAAGATATTGTTCTAGCATAAATGGAGTCCATAAATACAGTGCATATCAAGAAAAATATCACTAATGTAAAGCATAAAATTTTTATTGCTTTTCTCATGTATTTCCCTCCTAACATACTCTGTTTTTATTCTCTGTAGGAAGGAAATCAATTATTCTCATTTGACAAGATTGGAAAAAAAAGAAGGAGGTAACATTCTCCTCCTTTTCTTTATATTAACTTACCAATCTCTTTTCCGTAGTCATAACAGGCTTTTAAATCTTCTTCTGTAGGAACATATCTTATTTCAAGACCTTCCTTTACCAACTGAATGCCTGTTTCTTTTAATTTCTTTTCTATATTGGCCACAGCACCCTTTCCCCATCCATAGGAGCCAAAGGAAGCACCAATTTTATTCCTCGGCTTTAATCCCATTAGCTCTTCTAAGAAATAGGCCATATTGGCGATCATGGTATTATTGATAGTAGATGAAGCTGCTAAAATAGCCTTTGCATCCAACACTTCTTTGATAATGTCATTGATATCTGAAATAGATATTTTATAGAGCCTTGCATCTACCCCTTCACTAACAAGACCTTCAATAACTTCCCTGGCCATCTTTTCTGTACTGTGCCACATGGTTTCATAAACTACTATGGCTTTCCTATTGGTTTCTCCTTTTCCCCAACGCATATAGGCTTCGATAATTTTTTCTGGACTGCTTCTCCATATAATTCCATGACTAGGTGCAATCATGTCAATCTTAAGCCCCAGTTTTAGAATTTCTTCTATTTTTTTTACAACCAGAGGGCTAAAGGGCATTAAAATATTGGCATAGTATTTTTTTGCTTCGTCCATTACTGTACACATATCATTCTCATCATCAAATAATTTAGAAGATGCATAGTGCTGTCCAAAGGCATCATTAGGCATTAAAAGAGCCTCTTCTTCTATGTAGGAAAACATGCTATCGGGCCAATGAAGCATTGGTGCTTCAATAAACTTGATGCTTCTTTGACCTAGAGAAATTACATCTCCAGTTTTAACCACCTCATACTGATAATCTCCAAAGTAATGTCTTTCCATAGCATCTTTACCATTTTTAGAGCAAAATACCTTTGCCTTCGGTGATAACGACATGAGCTTGGGAAAACCTCCCGAATGATCAGGCTCTACATGATTGATAACTACATAGTCTATCTGGGTCGGATCAATGATTTCCTTTATATTGTCAATCATTTGATCCACGAAGTGGACATCTACTATATCCACAAGAGTAACTTTTTCGTCAATAATGAGATAGGCATTGTAGCTTGTTCCTAAGTGGGTACTATAGGAGGGACCATGAAACTTCCGAATATCCCAATCTACAGCCCCAACCCAATAAATCCCTTTTTTTATTTCTTTACTTGTCAAAGAAAGACCCCCTTAAAATAGTTTTTTTATGTGTTTATATCATTGTTCTTTCTAACGTGCATCTTATGTAATATTAAATTCTATTTGAATTTTATCGCTTTTTAATTCTAGTGTAAATAATAGTCTCCAAAATAGAGGTACACAAGGGCATTGATCCCATCTTCCACATCAATAATACTATAGGAGGAGGTAGCTGTGGTTATATTCAGTTGACTGTTTATTTCTTCTAATATGTCTTGCAGGGCTATCTCTAAGTAGTTTTCTACACTTTCGTATAGTAGATCCTCATTTTTTTCTTTGTTTGCGGCATACTTATTGGATTGATTTTTAGTATATTCTTCCTGATCATCTAGCATTGGTACAATAGAGAAAACATCAAATCCCATAGTGTTTTCTGCATTCAACTGATCACTAATATCCTCTATGCTGTCAAAATAACCGCTGTTCATAATAATGCGCTCAATCATATTACTGCTTATCAATTTGATCGTGCTATCTATAATAACGTTAAATTCTTTCAAAAAAATTCCTCCCTCAACAGCTTAACATTAAGATTATAATTTCCTTCCAGAAAAAAACCTATTCTTCTAAACCAGAATTATTCATCTTATATATTGAAAAAATGATGACAAATTGTCATCATTTTTAAAAGGTTAATACTTTACTGATGTTCGTAATTCCAATTGTAAAACTTGATATAAGCACAAAAAACATAAATCCGACAACCAAAGTTTTCACTTTATTCATTATCCATTCTCCTACTCTTACAATAATTTCTATCATAGCATTTGTATTATTGACCTGTACACACTATCCTATACATGTTCTTTTGCTCATCCTTACCTGCTAATATATATATACCACATAGCACTTTATATAATCAATTACATTTTGATTACAAATTCCTTAAATTATTGTCATTTATCAAAAGTCTTCGACAGCAACATGAGAATACCAATTATTTATAATCGTACAAAAAGACCCAAAACTGGGTCTTTAACTTACTTTACAAACCTGCTGCTTTTCTTACATTGGCTTGATGCTGTGGATCTGATTTTGCACTTCCGTGGGTTAAACTGTTTTTAAAGTGAAGACATACATGGCCATCCATACCATTTCCTTTAACAAAATCATAGTTAATTCCTTTCCCAAAACCTCCACTTCTATTGGAAACGATATCTCCTCCTGGTAAGCTTTCTACTCCAGCGTGGGGCATACCTACCATGGATGCGGCAATTACACGATTGTTTTTGTGCACCAATACGGCTCTTCTATCCCAACTGAATCCACCCCAGATACTTCTCATAACCTCAGTATCCTGTTTTGTAAGGGTCTCTACATCCGCATGATTGGTACCAGCAGTTACCTTAACCTTAAAAGTTTTCCCAGTATCTACATCCTCGATTTGGAGTACATCTCCATGAGAGATAATATCCTGTACCTCTGTCCACCAATCAAGATGCTCTCCAACTTTTCTTCTTTCGACTGCTCCTCTGCTGGTTGTCTGAGGTTGGTTTGCACCTATCAAGCCTAAATCTGTCATTTTTTTAATCGTTGCATTTCCGACAACACCATCAACCTTTAGTCCGTTTTTTCTTTGGAAGTTTTTTACGGCGCCTTCCGTAATCGCACCAAAGTATGTAGTCGTATTTGGATGCTTAAAACTACCTTCTTTTTTTAATGCTTCTTGAATAACCTTCACATCATTATGACGCATACCCAGCTTGTATACCCTTTGGCTAAACACATAGCTTTGTGCGTCAACCACACCAGATCCAAATCCCATCAATAACACAACCAACATCAAAACACTTACAACTTTCCTCATTAGTCTTTCCTCCTTATTCCCGAATAGCGCTCTGATGATTTGCATACTCTATTCGAGCAATAATTTGTTAGTACCTAATTCCTATGTTTTTAACTATAGCATTTATAGTTTACATAAATCAATATAATTTACTCTATTGGTTGAAATTACCTGCAACTTTTATGTATAGTTTCCGTCAAAAAAGATTAATAATTTTTTTATTATATACAAAAGATGCTTAACCCCCTTTGGGTTAAGCATCTTCTACATGCCAATCAAATCTCTTACAACAACCGATGCAATAATAAAACCTGCTACAGAAGGAACAAAAGCAACGCTTCCTGGAATTTGATGTCTAACGGTACAGGTTCTATCCTTATTGGGACAAATGCAGTCCGTCTTACAATCAGAGGGAATGATTTGAGGCTCAATAGGTTCTTCCTTCGAATATACGACCTTGAGTTTTTCAACCCCTCTTTTTCTCAATTCCTTTCTCATAACCTTCGCCAGAGGACAAATAGTTGTTTTATAGATATCTGTTACTTCAAACCGGGTGGGGTCTAATTTATTTCCCGCTCCCATGCTGCTGATAATATTGAGATTCATCTTCGTGCATCTTTCAACCAAGTCCAACTTTGCCGATACCATGTCGATAGCATCCACGACATAATCATAATCCTCTGATAAGAGCATATCTGCTGTTTCCCCATTGTACAACATTTTATAGGTTTCTACTTCAGCCCTTGGATTAATTTCTAATACCCTATTTTTCATAAGCTCAACCTTTGATTTCCCTACAGTACTGCGCAATGCATGGATTTGTCTATTGATATTGGTTAAGCATATATCATCGTCATCTACTAGTACAAACTTTCCAACACCAGATCTGGCAAGACCTTCAACAGCGTAAGTTCCCACCCCGCCAATGCCAAATACTGCTACCCTACTATTTTTAAGCTTTTCAAGATTTTCTGTTCCGATAATTAATTCGGTACGAGAAAATGCGTGCAATCCCATGATTTTACCTCCCTTATCAATCATCTCTGCTAGGTTTCATTTCATATACAAATAATAATTATATCTATTTTTATTGCTGAAATCAATCTATTTGCTGCAGGTTTCGCAATCCTCTATTGTACCTAAATCTCCCTCACAGGGATCCACGTGAACAATAACATCTTTCACATTGTCCAAATTTGATTTTATTAAACTTTCAACTTCTTCTCCAATATTATGTCCCTTATAAACCGAAATATATGGATCCACGCAGATTTTTACATCTACGTATGCCTTAGAACCGTGTTTTCTTCCACGAATTTCTGTAACACCGCTCACGCCCTCCACCGCTACAATCTGATTATATATTTCTGACATTTTTCCTTCGTCTAAAGCACCATCCATCAACTCATCTATTCCTGTTAACAAAAGCTGTATCCCAATCTTAATAACCAATATAGATACAACCGCTCCTGCCAAAGGATCTAGCATAGGATATCCAAGTCTAGCAGCCACTATCCCTAACAGAGCCGCCAAAGAAGAGAAAGCATCGGAACGATGATGCCAGGCATCTCCCATCATAGCATTGCTATTCAATTCATTGGCAGCCTTGGCTGTAATTCGAAATTGATATTCCTTTATGAAAATAGATAGGGCTGCCACGAAAGCCGTATAGATTTCTGGTACCACATAAGAATTTTTATAAATAATTGTAATGGCCTGATAACCTATCTTGAGTCCTGTATAAGTTAGTACGACAGCTAATAAAAATCCAGCAATAGATTCTGCCTTTTCATGACCATATTGATGGTTCTCATCTTTGGGCTTTGACGCCAACAGCATGCCTAAAATGACCCCTACCGAGGTAATGATATCCGATGCTGAATGTAATCCATCGGCAATGGTAGCAGTACTTCCTCCCAAAGTTCCCGCAGCTAACTTTATTACCGTCAAAAGTATATTTAGTAGAATCGTTAGTGCCATAACTCTATTACTAATTTTCATTCGCTCTTTATCATCGATCGACATACATTCTACACCCTTTCATTATCAATTGAAATTACACTCTTATTATATTCTATTTTTCTGTATTTGTAACCCTTATTTTTCAGTATAATCATAAAATATCCACTTGTAATATGTTTTCAATTGATAATGAATTTAGAAACTATTTGGATATTCCTACCATTTTACAGGCGATAAACTCATAAAAAAGATAATCAATTGCATCCTATTTCTATTGAATCAAAATAACAGGGAAAAACCCCCTGTTTATTTTGGTTCAATAGAACAGTAGCTATCGTAGTAAGCTGCCTGCTCTCCCATCTCTGATGTAGCTGCTTCTATAAGAAAGTTTACCGAGCCACTTTTATGCCACCAGCCCTCGTATATCATAAGTATATCCTTCCCAACATGATTATCTACGACTACCTTTGCCGTCAAATGACCTTTCGGAGATGTAATCTCGGCACATTCACCTGAACAAAGAGAATAGCGTTGAGCTGTATCTTCATGAACATAAACAGTAGGAATTTCGTCTCTAAAAACAAAATGTTGTGAATGAAGAGATTCCTTTGGATGGGGTGTAAGAAGACGTAGAGGATATTTTTCATCCCCTTCCTTAGTAGGGATATATTGGGGAAAAGGACTTAAACCATCTCGTTCAGCCGCGTCTGAGTATAACTCGTATTTGCCTGATGGGGTAGTAAACTGCTTCTCTTCCCACGGTATATCACGATTGGATATAGCATAGAAATCTTCCTTTAGATTTTGATAGCTTATCTGAAATGCTTCTGTCAAAGGCTCTAAAGCTCTCTGAAGAAAAATATCCTTTTCAATATCTGGATAATCAACCATCTCCATTTTCTTGGCCAGCAATCGAAAGAATTCATATTCTCCTATTATCCCCGCTCTTGGCTTAATTACTTGTTTTGAATAATTCAAGTAAGGAGAAAACATGGAAGAACATACAAAATCATCTTCTTCCATCACATGGGTACAAGGCAAAACTAAGTCTGCCATCTTTGCAGTATCGGTCATGAACATATCAATCACTACTTTAAACTCGATTTTTTCGAAAGCTTTGATGGTTTGATTGAGATCTGGCCCTTGTACCAAGGGGTTTGCTTTGGTAACAAATATAGCCTTTATAGGCGGGTCATTTTCCTCTTCAATATACTTGCCCAGGAAAGTTCTGCTGTAGCTTCTCTGATTCTTCACCGCTCTTTCACTCTTCTCAACTTCTCCTCCAACATAGGATGCAATGGATTTGTTTGCATAGTTCACACCCCCACCAGCAATTCCAATATTACCAGTTATCGCTCCTAAAGCATCAATACATCGAACTGTATTCCCACCATTGGTATATCTTTGTATGCCATAACCTAAAATGATACAGGATGGTTTATTGCTACCATAATCTCTGGCCAAACGACAAATCACATCTTGGTCAATCCCTGTGATTTTGGAAGCTTTATCTGGTGTAAAATCCTTAATAGAATCTGCAAATTCCTCAAAACCTTTCACATGATTCTTAATAAATTTCTTATCTACCAATTCTTCTGCGATTAAAATATGTGCCATTGCCAAGGCCAATGCCCCATCGGTTCCTGGTCTGATTCCAATATATTCTGATGCAATCTCTGCAGATTTTGTTTGAATAGGATCAATGAGTATAACTTGAGCTCCTGACTTTTTTGCCTCCCTTAGATACTCCATTAAGTGAATATTGGTGTTGTAAGGATTTCTTCCCCATATAATAATTGTTTTTGCGTTTAAATGATCTTTAGGATGATGGCCTCTACTTTCCCCAAAATCATACTTCTGTGCGGCTATTCCAGCCCCCCAGCACAGACTTCCTCTAGGTACAGTTATCCCTCCGTAGTAATTAAAAAACATCTTATCAACCGTCTTACTCATGCCTCCATAACCGGAATCATAATAGTGAAGTACTGCTAAAGAGCCATATTTCTCTCGAATTTCTTTCAATTTAAAACTAATCTCATCTAATGCTTCCTCCCAGCTGATGTCTTTGAACTTGCCTCCAACTTTTCTTTTTGGATGCAGCAGTCTATCCCGATGATACAATCTTTCTAAATGTTGTGCGCCTTTACTGCATCCATAGCCCTTTGTCATAGGATGCTCTTTATTGCCCCTAATCCGAAGGACTCTTCCATCCTCTACTTCTGCAATAAATGAACATACATCAAAACAATCCATCGGACAAGCAAATTGAATTTCTTCCTTATTCACATCCCTCACCCTTTTCTATAAAATAATATTTTTCTTTTAATATTAGGTTAAACTTAGCCTATCATTTTATCAAACCGATCTCAAGTATTCTTTTTATATTCTAAACTATAATCGAGAAAGTAATGAAAGAGTAATCTTAGAGGCATAATAAGTAAAATACATATAACAATACAGGGAGGTATTGCCTATGACAAAACTAGGCCTATTGCCAAAATTAATATTAGCTATTGTTTTAGGTGTTCTGGTGGGCAGCTTTGCGCCAATGGGACTAATTGGTTTATTTGCCACCTTTAATACACTTTTCGGAAGATTTTTAGGCTTTTCCATTCCTCTTATCATTATTGGATTTGTAGCACCAGGTATTGGAGAATTAGGTACTGGGGCAGGAAAGCTTTTAGCTATTACAGCAGGAATCGCATATTTTTCTACTATTTTCTCTGGTTCTGTGGCCTATTTCGCTAGTTCTATTCTTCTCCCAAATGTACTTAGGATAGGTCAAATGACCATGGATGCAGCCAATCCAGAGGAAGCTTTGGTGCAGCCCCTGTTTAAGATAGACATGCCACCTATTATGGGTGTTATGTCTGCATTGCTGATTTCCTTTATCTTGGGCCTAGGCATTGCAGTCATTCAAGGGAAAGTCATTAAGGATTTTATGAATGAATTTCAACGCATTATCGAGAAGCTCATTACCCATATCATCATCCCCTTACTTCCTTACCACATTTTTGGTATTTTTGCCAACATGACCTATGGAGGACAGGTAGCAATGATTATGTCTGTTTTTGCCCGTGTGTTTATAATGATTATCCTTTTGCATATCATTATTATCATTCTTCAGTACCTTATTGCTGCTTCCATCGGTGGAGGCAACCCCTTTAGACTTATAAAAAATATGACACCTGCATATTTTACAGCCATTGGTACTCAGTCCTCAGCGGCAACTATTCCTGTAACCTTAAATCAAACAAAAGTTAATGGTATACAAGATGGGGTGGCGGATTTTGTAATCCCTCTATGTGCTACCATCCATCTATCAGGCAGTACGATTACTCTAGTAAGCTGTTCCATGGCAGTCATGCTGCTCAACAATATGCCTATCACCTTTGGAGCTGTATTTCCCTTTATTCTCATGCTAGGTATCACCATGGTGGCAGCTCCGGGAGTACCTGGTGGTGCCATCATGGCAGCCTTGGGCCTATTGGAAACCATGCTGAATTTTACACCTACACTCACTTCACTGATGATTGCTCTTTATCTGGCTCAAGATAGTTTTGGTACAGCTGCTAATGTAACGGGAGATGGTGCCATTGCAGTGATTGTCAACAGAATATCAGGGCATCGTTTGACAAGAGAACATTAAAATGAGCTAAAGGTTTATCCTTTAACTCATTTTAATATTTCTATTTTAAATGTATTGGTTTTCCAAAGTTGGCTGGTCATTTGTTCAAGAGATGACTTTTCTTTGTTGATTCTATCTATTCCTTCCACAAAGCTCAGCAATTTTTTTTGATTGTCTTCTAAGATTCCTACCTTCAGATTTTCATAAACTTGAAAATACAAATCTATAACTAGTATCATTTTTTTTTGAACATCTTTTACTTTGATTTGGGTATTGGAATCCTGCAAGCCATATCCTTTAACAATTTCTTTTTTAGTCTCCATACTAGCATATTGCAGCTCACTGCCTGTAGATACTATCTCTGCTTTCGTTTTCTTTACTTCCTCTATATCTGCTTCTAATTCCAACTTATTCATCAAAGCATTTATCTCTCCATGCAGCAAATCAGCTTTTTTAAGAAACTGATTATAACAGTACATCTGTGGCTTAAAGTATCTATCATAGTTCGCTGCTCCAGCAAACATATTATATAGGATAAATATCAGCATAATAAAAGCAGCAGTTGTCCAAAGAAGTCCACCCCTTGATATATTTTTACTCCAGTCTCTGCTTATAATAGGCTCCAATATGCTTCCTCCCTAGGCTAGTAATCTTTCGACTAATAATTTATTCTTTTTTTAGTTTTTCACTGGATTTTTCTATATACTCTATGTACTCCCAATCTAACACTGCCTTAGATAGGCTCATAATTAATTCCGAAAGTTTTTTTCTATCCTCTTCTGGCAGCTTATAGAAAGCCTCCATCAAAAGAAAAGAAGATTCCTTATCGAAATCTGCTTTCATAGTCTTTCGCTGTTCTATACCCGCTTGTGTAATGTACACCCTTGTAACCCTACCATCACGAATATCTTTTTCTTTAGTAATCAAGCCCTTTTTAACCATCCTATTGACTATATCATGGGTGGTAGACAAATTCCACAATCCCCTAGATGACAATTCTGATAGCTTAATACCATCTTCTAAAAAGAGGATCCAGAGCACATGCTGATGGGCATTGGTCAAATCATGTTCATGGGCATTGCGATCCCATTCTCTTTCCATAGATTTATATAACCCTTTTAAGAGATGTACAAATTTATGATTGCCAATGATATTTTTATTGTTCAATATATACACCGCCATATCTATCAGCTTCGATACTTCATTCATTCAATCTAGACTATTTCCATATTTATCCCATTCTTCTTAAGGTATCCATAATACTAATTTTTTTTCAAAAACTCTATTTTTGTCTGAACTAGCTTTTCGTATTCTTCGCGAGTGATTTTTTCTGTGTTTAGCAAATGTTGAGTAAAACGAACAAACTTTCTCGTCAAATG
>JBFNEZ010000051.1:0-20236 GCA_040797825.1 Thermotaleaceae bacterium
ACAGGATTCATAATAGAAGTACTCCCGAAAACAAATCCAATCAATAAAAATGTTAGTTGTCTGCTGGAAATCCTTGCATCTGTGAGCATACTCTCACCTCCCTCCCATCTTGTGTATTATCGCCTCAATTAAGTGCGCAGGACTAGGAGGCATCTGATCTATGATTTGAAACAGCCCTAGCAATAATCCGATGGACAATAGAAAAAAGTAAAGCAGTATGGTTCTTTTTTTATCAGGAGCCTTTAGTAAGGTAGACAGATCAATAACAAGTATGATAATAACCAATAGGATAAAACCAAAGACCATAGAATCCTCCTCTAACGAATTTCAAGAGATTTACTGACATAGCCGATTCGTCTGATTTTAAAAGTAACATTTACGTCAATGGGTATTCTACAAAAAACATCTTCCCAATGATCTTCTACTTCACGCCAATAGGATAATTGTTGATGATAGAGCAGATTGCCAAAACCAAAAATGTCACTTCTAAATTCTTTTTGAGCCAGGACGATAGCTGTACGGATTTCCTGCTCAATTTCCTTGGCTACCTCTTTTTCTAGTTTTTTCCTATTGGGTGGAAGGGCGATATCATCTTCTCCGTAATACTCTACTAAATTTCCTTCTGCTTTTACATCGATAGAAAAAAGTGGGCGATTTCCTTCAAAATCAATTCTTTTCTCAGCAGCAGATCCCATTACAATCACTGCTGCTTTCTTATCCCCATTAAGCTGATTGGACAGATTGATATTGGCGCTTTGAATCTCATTTAAGATAAAAAGGATGCCCCGGGTTTTTTCAGGAGAAACCCATCCTATCAGACGGTCCTGGCGAAAAACAGAGAGACCTGCCACCTCCATATCCTTCACCAGCTTAGGGGACTTTTCTGCTTCTATTCCTATAACACCAATGGTCGTTTCAAAACCTGGGGCTGAGAGCTGCTGGAGCAAATCGAAAAGGGTGATATGTTTGATTTTAGAATAATTTCTTTCATTCTCTAAGATCTCACTAATGTGGATGGCAGGTATGCTTTCAAGATTGGTTTCTGCTTCTAATACATCTTTAGCCTGGATCCCCTTGCTAAGCAAAACATTTACTTTTAAAGGCAACTCAGGTTCCCTTTCAAAGTAGTCTAGAATTTCTAGGATACCTTCCTGTGCCAACTTCTCTCCAATAACAATCAGCTGAAGGTGGCTCAAAAAAGGTTTTCGTGCTTGGGCCGTCATATGATTGCGAACAGCTTCCATGACGGTATCGCCTTTAGCTGTATAAACCCAGTCGCTGTCCGTATCTGCTCCCTGATCTTGTATGGCTTTTATACCTGCAGGCTTAGCGGTTTGCAGCGTAACGGATATTTTTCCATCCTCTTCTCTGTCAAAGCCGATGGCGACCACGATAGATCGCTGTACTACATCTAAATTATCCCAACAACCAGTTGCTGTGAAAGAAATGAAAAGTAAAGCTGCAGTGATAAATATAAACTGTACTATTTTTTTCATAAATCAATCCTCTCTCTTTTTCAACTGAGGTTCCGTACGGTAGATCTCATGCTCCCGATGCCACATCAATAGTCGAGGACGTTTGACCATAGCCCACCAAGGGAGCCGTATGAAGGTATCCTTTAAATCTGAGAGTACCAAAGGGGAAAAAGGAGCCATATATGGAATTCCAAAGGTACGAAGGCTGCACAGATAGATATAAAGGGCCCCTAGAGTCAAGAGGATACCCAACAGTCCCAGAATATTAGCACTGATCAGAAGCAGCAGGCGCGCAATAGAGAGTGCACCCACCAAAGGTGGGAGAATAAAGCTTGCAATACCTGTAAGGGCTGTTATCAGGACCATGGGGTTGCTTGCAAGACCTGCTTGTACTGCAGCTTCACCTAAAATCAATGCACCAACGATACTGACTGCTTGACCGATGGAGCGAGGCATCCGTACGCCTGCTTCACGCAGAAGCTCAAAGGCAATCCCCATAAAAAGAGCTTCTTGAAAAGGGGGGAACGGGATTCCTTCTCGGCTGGCAGAAATAGTGATGAGGAGTTTAAACGGGATTACATCGGGATGAAATACAAGCAATGCCACATAGAGGGGCGGAAGCAAGATAGTCACCACCAAGGACATGAATCGTATGAGCCGAAACAGGGTTGCAATAGCAGCACTGGCATAATAGTCTTCAGCACTTTGCAAGGCCTCAATAAATAGATAGGGAACGGTTAATACCACAGGAGTGCCATCGCAAAGAACAGCAACCCTCCCTTCGAGAATTTTCCCGGCAACTTTATCCGGTCTTTCACTATTCCCCACAGTTGGAAATATAGAGTAGGGAGCATCTTCAATGAACTCTTCTAAATAACCAGACTCTAAAATACCATCAATTTTGATTTCTTTCAATCGACCTTTTACTGTGTTGATGATTTGCTCATCGGCAATGCCCTTTAAGTAACAGATACAGATATCTGTTTTGGTGTGTTCTCCTAATTGGATCAGCTCAAATTTTAAATGACTGGTCTTGATCTTTCTACGGATAAGGGCTGTATTGGTACGAAGGGATTCTGTAAAACCTTCCTTGGGTCCTCGGACCGTAGTTTCTGTATCTGGCTGTTCTACAGCCCGACTTTCCCCTCCTTTTGAGCAAGCTTTAAAAGCAATGGAAACTCCTTCAATAAAAATAGCTGTATCTCCAGATAAAATGATATCAATACATTCGTCGAAGTCTTGAGTATCTTCTAATTCACAGGTAGTTAATAGATTCTCTTTTAAAATATCGATGATTTTATTTTTTTCGATAGGGATATTTAATTCAACTTTGCGGGCTTCAATCATCAAAGGCTTTAAAATATTGGCGCTCAAATGCTGCTTGTCAACCAAACCATCGGTATAAGCCACCAAAATACGTATTCCGGAATCATAGCCGAGCTCCAGCTCCCGCAAAACAAAATCACTGCAGTCCGTAAAAATTTCTCGCAGTCTTTTTTTGATTTCCAATATATTTTTTGAAATAGGCGCCTGTTTTTCTTGAGGGGATGATTTGCTCTGGGATACATTCTTTTTATTTTGCTGATGAAGATAATAGTCGCGTAATAGCTTCTTAAACATAAAGTGATCACCTTAGTTATAAAATAGGTTCGATTATAGTATTATTAGTTTTACAAACTTGAGGAGAAATATGCTAAAAATTGTAGAAAAAACAAGGACAAAGAGAGATAAATATACAGGAATAGGATGGACCTGCATCGAATAATAAAAATAATATCTATATAAAACACTTTAAAAATTTTCCATAGGGAGGTGGAAGGGTATGAAAATAAAGAGCAGGTTGTGTAGTGTTTTGCTATGTTTATCCATGGCATTGTTGACAGGCTGCGATGGAAAAGCTTCTGTAGAACAGGTGGCAAAGGCAGCTGATCCACCATCAGCCCCAGTGATAGAGGATGTTTCAACTAAGGAAGAAAAAGTAACCTACGATTTAGATCTGATCTTTGATGATAGGACCTTGACTTTGACAGGAAGAGAAGAGATTCGGATAAAAAATAGGGCCCTAGGAGATAGTATATTGCTTCATCTTTGGATGAATGCCTACAAAGATGGAAAAAAGGGGAAGTTCTTTTTTCCAGAGATGAAAGAACGTATTTTTTCAAAGGGAGACAGTAAAGGCTCCATTGAAATTGCTGGAGTCTGGATAAATGGAGAAGCAGCACCCTTTCGAATAGAGGAGGAGCTCCTATGGATTGATTATACTAAGAAAGCTTATCAGGAAGACATGCTGCGTATTACCCTTGATTTTTCTATTCAAATTCCCCAAATTTCTCATCGGAATGGTGCCAATGATCAGGCCATATGGTTAGGAAACTGGATCCCTACCTTGGCGGTGCAGGATGGGGATAAATGGATAGTATCATCCTATCTTCCCGCAGGAGATCCCTTCTATACCCAGGTCGCAGACTATAATCTAAGGATACAAACACCCCCTACCTACCAGGTGGTGGGTACAGGAGAAGAAACTGTTGAAAATGAAGGGACTAATAAAATAACCTACATCCGCAGCAGCAAGGTTCGAGATATTGCTTTGGCCATGAGTAAGGACTATAAAAGATATCAGCACACTACTCAGAATGGCCTTGAACTCAATCTATATAGCTATAGCCTTGGAGAAAAGACAGCCAATAGCTATTTAAAAGAATTAGAAAAAATCATGGACTATTATAGCAGCCGGATTGGACCATACCCTTATAAAAGCTTTGATGTAGTAGAAACGGAATTTATGACGGGAGGAATGGAGTATCCTGGATTGATTATGGTCAGCAGTCAAAATTTACGAGATTTTTCAAAGGGCAGTGCTACCATTCTCCATGAAACAGGTCATCAGTGGTTCTATGGTATACTAGGAAACAATCAACTTCAGGATGCTTGGTTTGATGAGGGATTAACGACTTTTATACAAAAAGGCTATGAAATGAATGCCAAAGGATTAGAGGATTTCTATCAAAAGGAAAAGGTACAATTAAAAAAGGCCTTAGAACCATGGAAGAATATCGCACTAGGACAGGAATTAGAAATATATCAAAGCTGGAGTCACTATTACCGTGTGAACTACAGAAGGGCAGCCCTCATGCATTATGAAATCTCCCAGGTCATGGGATCGGAAGCCTATGATCAGTTCTTAAAAGAACTATACAATCAATATCAATATAAAATTGTAACGAAAGAGAATTTTAGAAATCTATGTGAGCGCTTTGGTGGAGAAAAGGCTGTAGGGGTTTTTAACAGCTATTTTTAACCTTTAGACCAAGGGTATCTAGGTTTATCCAAGTGTAACATCCAACTTTCAAAACCAACACCCACGGCCAATCCCTCAGGGAAATAGAGAAGTGCAATGGAAAAGAGGTTTTTCATAGATTTCTAAGGACAGATACTCCTTGCATAGAATTGGGATATAGAATAAAAAATAGTTAAGAAAGACTTTGTGAAAGGAAGAACACCAGTGGAAAGATTAAAAAGAAATTTTTATGAGGGAAATGCCTTGGATGTGGGTAAAAATCTATTAGGTAAAATTTTAGTCCATCGAAAAGGAAAGCGCTTGTTGTCAGGAAGAATTGTAGAGGTTGAGGCTTATGTAGGCGCTATTGATAAGGCAGCCCATTCTTTCAACAATCGGCGCACCCAAAGAACGGAAGTGATGTTTGGCCCTGGGGGTTATGCCTATATTTATCTGATTTACGGCATGTATTATTGCATGAATGTTGTTACCGGAAAAGCGGGAGAAGCTTCTGCAGTACTACTGCGAGCAATAGAGCCCCTAGAGGGTATAGAAGAGATGGCATGGAATCGATATGATAAAGGAATAGAGACCCTTGCCAAATCACAGAAATTAGGACTAACCAACGGTCCAGGTAAGCTTTGCAAAGCATTAGGGATTACAAAGGAAAACTATGGAGATGATTTACAGGGAGAAAGGCTGTATATCTGTGAGGATAAAACCTTCGAGCCTGGAGAAATTGCTTCTTCAAAGCGAATGAATATAGATTATGCACAAGAGGCAAAGGATTTTGAGTGGCGATTTTTTATAAAAGGGAACCCTTATGTTTCCAAGGGATGAATGATTTATAGAGCAAAAAAACATTGCCATCTTAGGCTCCATCCTATAAAGTATAAAATATAAAGTATAAGGAGGATTTCTATGAGTATACGTATTATAACAGACAGTTCCTGTGATTTACCTCAAAACATACTCGAAGAATATGATATTGGAGTAGCTCCTTTGCATATACGTATCGACGATGAGCATTTCATTGACGGAGTTGATCTTAGTCATAAAGCATATTATGAAAAGTGTGCAGCTGCAAAAGACCTTCCTAAAACATCTCAGCCATCTCCGGGAGATATTTTGAGTTTGATTCAAGATAGCTTGAAAGAATACAAACATGTTATTTCTGTGAATTTATCCTCTGTATTGAGCGGAACCTATCAGACCGTGAATATGGTTAAAAATAGCATCGAAGAGGCCATTGGTACCTTTGATACAAGGAATGGCTCTTTAGGTGTAGGCATGCAAGTATTAAAAGCTTGTGAGCTGGTACGAAAGGGGCTATCGGTATCGGAAATTCTTCATCAACTGACCGATTATCGAGATAGTTTAGATGTATTGGTATATCTTGAAACCTTAGAAAATGCTGTAAAGGGAGGGCGTGTCAGCAAAGTACAATATTTTGCAGCCAGTATGTTAAATGTAAAACCTGTGGTATTTATTGATAAGGAGGACGGCGTTGTAAAGGTAAAGGAAAAAATAAGGGGTGAAAAAAAAGCCCTTCGATATATCATTAACACTATAAAGGATAAAAATATTGATTTTTCTGATCGCGTCATTGGTGTTACCCACGCTGACTGCTTGGAACGAGCCAATGAGTTTATAAAAATGCTAAGAGAGGAAATTCGTCCAAAGGAAATCATTCTTCACTCCATGGGGCCTGTCATTGGAACCTACGCTGGTGCTGGAGCCGTTTATGTTTGCTTTTGATACCATAGAATAATATATTTATAGGCTTGTGATCAATCTAGATTAATGCTATAATAAGACGAAACGATATTTTGTGTATATTTAGGAGGAATTAGGTAAATGAAACAAGGAACAGTTAAATGGTTTAACAATGAAAAAGGTTTTGGATTCATCGAAGTAGCGGGTGAGCCAGATGTATTTGTACATTTCTCAGCTATCACTGGTGATGGTTACAAATCATTAGAAGAAGGTCAAAAGGTAGAATTCGAAATTACTGATGGAAACCGCGGACCTCAAGCTGCTAACGTAGTGAAGTTATAGTCGCGTATTTTAATATATTAATATATTGAATATATAGATTATAAATAAAAACTCTCCCCGTGGAGAGTTTTTATTTATATATAAATGGATAAATATTCTATTTTAATTGGATATATATTCAATGGGTAGCAATATCTGAGGGGTTACTCTTTCTCCCGAATCAGTTATACTTGTATGAGAAGGGGGAATGATAACATGAAGAAGATCATTATCGCATCACTGTTAGCCTTTCCACTACTGACTACAATTCCAATGACAACCGTTGAGGCTGCAAATACCACATACACGGTACGATCCGGTGATACCATGTATAAAATTGCAACCAGACACGGTGTAGGTCTCACAACACTTCTCAATAATAATAAACAAATTTCAAATCCAAATGCTATTACACCAGGTATGAGAATCAACATACCTACCACAAATACCCAGCCTACAGCCACTACACCAACAACAAATACAGTATCAGCCTTTGAACAAGAAGTAGTTCGTTTGGTGAATGTGGAGCGAGGGAAGCAGGGACTAGCACCCCTTAAGCTAAATACACAATTGGCTGGAGTAGCAAGGGCAAAATCAGCAGATATGAGGGACAATGGATATTTTTCTCATACGTCACCTACCTATGGATCACCCTTTGACATGATGAAAAGATTTGGTATTAAATACTCCTATGCGGGTGAAAATATAGCTATGGGTCAAAAAACACCGGAAGAAGTAATGAAAGGCTGGATGAATTCGCCAGGACACCGTAATAATATTTTAAGTTCTAACTTTACGGAGATTGGTGTTGGTTATGTAGTCAATGGAAAAGGCACTGCTTATTGGACGCAAATGTTTATTAAACCATAAAAATAGAGCGATAAAAAACATATCGGAGGAAAAACCTCCGATATGTTTTTTTGTATGAGATTTAGGTATAATTGAAAGAAAGGATAAGGGGATGAAAAAATGACCATTTTTAAAGTAGGTATATGCCAAATGCTTGTGAAAGAAGAAAAAGAGAATAATTTAAAGCATGCTGAGGAAATGATTCGAGAAGCAGCTTCCAATGGAAGCAAATGGGTGGTTCTTCCGGAGATGTTTAATTGTCCTTATGAAAACCGTTATTTTCCCGAATTTGCAGAAGCTTATCCAGGACCTACAACCACTCTGTTGTCTAACTTGGCTGGAGAGTTAGGCATATTTTTAGTAGGGGGCTCTATTCCAGAAAAAGAAGGAGACCATATCTATAACACCAGTTATACCTTTGATAATACAGGCGCCTTAATAGGAAAACATCGAAAAGTACATCTTTTTGATATCGATGTGGCAGGTGGGATTCGCTTTAAAGAGTCGGATATATTGAGTCCCGGAGGGGAAGTAACGGTGGTACATACAGCAGAGGCTTCTGTGGGCATTGCCATTTGTTATGATATGCGCTTCCCTGAGATTATGCGGTTAATGGCAATAGAAGGAGCCCAGATCATTATTCTCCCAGCGGCCTTTAATATGACTACAGGACCAGTCCATTGGGAATTGTCAGCTAGGGCCAGAGCGTTGGACAATCAGGTCTTCTTTATTGCCGCATCCCCTGCAAGAAATTTGGAGGCCACCTATCATGCCTACGGACATTCTATGATCGTAAATCCTTGGGGTACAGTGATTGCAGAGGCTGATGAGGAGGAGACCATTCTATATGGGGAAGTGGATTTATCCATAGTAGAAAAAGTACGAAGAGAATTGCCCCTATTGGAGCATAGAAGAGTAGATTTATATCATTTAGAAAGAAAATAGAAAAGCATTAAAAAGCAATCCCAGCTTAAGATGAAGAACTGGGATTGCTCTTTGATTTATTTAAGATTTCCTGGCGTAATTCTTTGTGTTCAGGAGTACCTATCTTATTTTTCATGTCTTCCAGATTTAACCAAGGTTCCTGTTGGAGACCGTATTTTTCTTTTATCTTTATGATCCTCAGAACCGATGCATTTAAACGTTCCTCTGAAATCCTACCGTCCTCTATTGCCTTTTTAAGGGCAGTATAAGCTCCTTTTTGCAAATCCTCCGTATGGCAGATCAGAAATATATCTACGCCTGCCTCAAAGGACTGAAGCACAGCTTCTTCAAAGGAAATATCCTTGCCCACATAACCAGCCATCTCCATATCGTCGGTAATAATCAAGCCTTCAAAGCCCAGCTCCTGTCTCAAAATATCCTGAAGAAAAAGCCTTGAACGGGTTGCTGGCAGGGCTTGAGGATCTATATTGGGGAAGGCAAGATGACCTATCATGATCGCATCAGCACCATTACCAATGGCTGTACGAAAGGGTACCAGCTCTCGCTCTTCTAAGGTTTCCCTATCTATCATGATTCTTGGTAAGCTTCCATGAGAATCTACTTGGGTATCCCCGTGGCCAGGAAAATGCTTGGGCACTGAAAGAATTCCCTGTTTTTCTAAGCCTTTCATAAAACTGATTCCATGCCTTGCAACATCGGAAGGGTTGCCGCTAAAGGCCCTTTTATATAAAAGCTGATTCTTTTTAGAGGATACCACATCCAAAACAGGAGCAAAGTTTACATTGACACCAAGGGCTTTCAGCTCAGTACCAATGGCCATAGCAGTTCTTTGAGTAAGATTGTCATCATTGGACAAACCCAAAAGCCGAGCATCAGGAAATTTGGTAGCCTCCCTAGGAACACGAGAGACAGAACCTCCTTCTTCATCAATGGAAATAAAAAGGGGAAGGGGATTATCCCTATTCCATTGATATAACTGAGTGGTCAATTGGAGCATAGAAGCAGCATCCTGATAGTTTCTTTGAAAAAGGATAAAACCGCCAACTTTATATTCTTGAATAAGGCCTTGAATCCTCTCAGAAGATACACTCTCTTCGAATCCCCAAATCATGAGCTGTCCCAGTTTTTCCTCTAGGGATAGGGCAGCCAACTGCTCTATAACAGGGTCCACTGGGACTTGAAGGTTTTCTGTTTGTTTCTTTGGGGGTTCCAGGCTATCGATTTTTTCTATAGGAGTTTCAGGCTTAAAATTGTAAGTATAAAGGAAAGCGCCCATAATCAATGCACCCACTCCCATCATAATAGACCATTTATGCTTCATGTCATCACCTTAACTTTCTCGTTCTATTGATTATTATAGGCAAAAGAGGAGGACCTTACAATAGAATTCACAATAAATTATCATTGATCTTGAACATAAAAACAATATATAATATATACATCAGACGTAAGACATCAGACAACTATTGATTGAGTAGAGACAAGGAGGCGTAGAAATGGGTAAATATATAACACTTGGAGAAATTATGCTGCGGTTAACACCACGAAATTTTGAGCGGTTGGTCCAGACAAAGGAGCTTGAATTGGCTTATGGCGGAGGAGAAGTAAATGTAGCTGTGGCTTTAGCAAACTATGGAAAAGAAGCCTATTTTGTTACGAAGCTTCCCGAGAATGAGCTGGGTCAAGGGGCCATTCATGAATTGAGAAGATATGGGGTCAATACCCATTATGTTTGTCGTGGTGGGGAGCGGATCGGTATATATTATTTAGAGAGAGGTGCATCCCAGAGATCCTTTAAGGTTCTTTATGATAGAGCCTACTCGGCAATGGCTGAAGCCAGTGAGAAAGATTTTGACTGGGAAGCTATTTTTCATGGAGGAGAATGGTTCCATTTTACGGGAATTACTCCAGCTTTATCGGATAAATGCATTGAAATTACCATGGAAGCTTTAAAGGCTGCCAAGAAGGAAAACGTTATGATAAGTATGGATTTAAATTATAGATCAAAGCTGTGGGATATAAAAAAAGCTGGAAAAGTCCTCAGTGAGATGGCTCATTATTGTGATTTGCTCATTGCCAATGAGATGGATGCGGAAAAATTGTTAGGTATCCCCATAGATGAGGCTTATAGGAAAGAAGGACAGATAATCGACGAAGGATATCAGGATATTGCCCAAAAACTTATAGAAAAATATAAGGTGAAGTATGTAGCAAGTACACAAAGAGAAAATTTTTCAGCCTCCCAAAATGGATGGTCTGCCCTCCTTTATGAGGGAAATAAACTTTATAAATCACAGAAGTATCACATGCATATTGTAGATAGAGTAGGAGGCGGCGATGCTTTTGCAGCAGGAATGATCTACGGTTTAAGCTCTGGTATGGGAAATCAACAGGCCTTAGAATTTGCAGCAGCAGCTTCTTGCTTAAAGCATACCATTGAAGGAGATTTTAACTTGGTTTCGGTTGAAGAAATAGAGGCATTGGCGAAGGGAGATAGATCGGGACGGGTTCAAAGATAAATGTGATGCATTCAATAAATATTTATAGCTATCCAAATAGCCCTAATGATATAGTATTAGTGGAGCTATTTGGATATTTTATTATATAGACATGGATAGGAGAATGGAAATATAAAATAACCTGAATTTTATCTGGAACTTTAGAAATATTTAATAGTTTATTTATCTCTAGTTTAGGATTTTCTTCTATAATTGAAATAGAACAATGTGAAAAGAGCCAGTAGGGTTATGGGTTTAGAAAGGATAAAGTGATGCTATCTATAAAAAAGCGACTAAGGCTATTCTATGGAGCCATGTTAATGCTTCCGGTCATGTTAACATTCTTTGCCAGTGGATTGGTCCGTGAAATTACTGTTTTTGAAGACAATTATCCAGTGGCAAGAGAGAGAAACTTTACATTGGAGCTATTGAACTTAAATCAGAGAATTTCTCTACTGGTGAACAATCAAATATTAGAAGATCCAGATATGCTTGCTGATGAAGCCTATGTAAAAACCATGGAGCGAGAAATTGGCATAAAGAATGCTGGATTTGTTATCAGAAAGGATAACCGCATCATCCATGGTCCAGATTTTCTAAAAGAGATGCAAGAGGATATCAGACTAACGTCCTTTAAAAGTAAAACCATAGACAAAATTCATTTTTTTAATAAGCAAGGAGATGTGGTATTTGTAAGAATTCAGGATTTCTATTTTAAAGACAAAGGTGAAGGAAGTATATTTTGGGCATTGAACATCGGACCCTATAAGAAAGATTATATAAAGCTGCAACTAACCTTTATGGTGTTTACTGTCTTTATTTTAATGCTGGGAAATGGAGTTTTGACTATACTGGTGTATCGGAGTATCATCCGCCCTTTAAAGGAACTCCAATGGGCCTCCAATGCTATTAAGGAAGGACACTATGATTATCATATTCAATATACAGGCAAGGATGAATTTGGAGAGGTTATTTCTTCCTTTGAAGAAATGCGAGAGCAGTTAAAAAAATCCATACAGATGCAGCACCAGTATGAAGAAAACCGAAAAATATTACTTTCTCATATTTCCCATGATTTAAAAACACCTATTACTTCTATCAAGGGTTATATTGAAGGGATCAAAGACGGCATTGCTGACAATCCCGATAAGATGGAAAAATATATTGACACGGTTTACAAAAAAGCTACAGATATGGATGAATTGATTGATGATTTGTTCCTTTTTTCAAAATTGGATTTGCAGAAGTACAGCTTTGATTTTAAAGCATTAGATATTGTTCAGTATATAAAGGATATGGAGGAGGAACTGCAGTTTGATCTGTCCAAAAGAGGGGTAAGTCTAAAATTAACCTGCCCTGATAAAGAAATATCTATTATTGGAGATGGAAATAATTTAAGAAGGGTTATTACCAATATTATGGATAATTCTATAAAATATGCAGGAGAGAAACCTCTCAAAATTGAAATTATATTAGAAGAATTAAAGGAAAAGGTTTTGATTACCTTCAAGGATAACGGAAGGGGAATATCAGAAGAGGCCCTGCCCTTTATATTTGACGGATTTTATAGGGCAGATCCCTCTAGAAATTTGAATACCAGCGGCAGCGGATTGGGCTTGGCCATTATCAAGAAAATTATTGAAGAGCATGGGGGGCAAGTATGGGTAAATAGTAAGCTTAACGAAGGAACGAATATTTATTTTACTTTGAGAAAGCCAGAGGAAGGAAGGGGACAATGAAAAAAATACTCATTGTAGAGGATGATATTAGCATTGCTGAACTTCAAAAAGACTATTTAGAGATTAATCAGTTTGAAGTAAAAATTGAAGATTCAGGAGATAAAGGACTCAAGCGAGCTCTACAAGAAGATTTTAACTTGATTATTTTAGATTTGATGCTTCCAGGTCAGGATGGCTTTGAGTTATGCAAACAAATTCGAGAAAAAAAGAACATACCGATTCTTATGGTATCGGCAAAAAAAGAAGATATAGATAAAATAAGAGGGTTAGGCTTAGGGGCCGATGACTATATTACAAAACCCTTTAGTCCCAGCGAATTGGTGGCACGGGTAAAGGCCCATATTAGCAGATATGATAGGCTTACTTCCACTGATGAAAACAAAAAGGAACAAATTGTTATTGGAGAGTTGTGTATCGATAAATTATCCCGAAGAGTATATGTAAACGACCAAGAGATTCTTTTTACAGCAAAGGAATTTGAGTTGTTGTGTTTACTGGCTCAAAATCCTGAGAGAGTCTATAGTAAAGATGAGATTTTTGAGAAGGTATGGGGCTGGGAGTCTTTTGGAGACATTGCAACAGTCGCTGTGCATATTCGTAAAATCAGAGAAAAAATTGAGAGAGACCCTTCAAAGCCTAAATATATTGAAACCCTTTGGGGAGCAGGATATAGATTTAAAGCTTAAGCTTATAGAAGATTTGGAGGAATAGATATGAATGTGGCTTTTTTTATTACACCAAAACAAGATACCATTTATATATTGGAGAATGCCACGATTAGGCAGGCCATAGAAAAAATGGAGTATCATGGATATAGTGCAGTTCCTATTATTAATGAAAAAGGAAAATATATCAGTACTCTTACGGAGGGGGATTTGCTAAAGCAGGTAAAAAAGATGCCGGATAAAACCTTGCAGGAAATTGGAAAGCTGCCTCTTCGAGAAGTAGAAAAGCATGTAAAAAACAGGGCAGTTTCGATTAATGCCAATATAGAGGATCTTATTCTGTTAATCACCAATCAAAACTTTGTTCCCGTCATAGATGATGACCGTACCTTTATAGGTATCGTGAAAAGAAGTACCATCATCAATTACTTCTATCAGATGCAGTATAAAGAAGGAAAGGAATTAAAAAGAGTCGAAGGGTAAGGAACCCTTCGACTTACTTTTTTTTCCTGTCTATAACGGGGTTCACCAAAGGTTCAAAGGAATCAATCCAGCATTCTACCACATCTCCATGACCAATGGCAACAGCCCGAGGGGTTCCTGTAGAGAGGATATCTCCAGGGAGCATGGTCATTACCTTGGAGTGAAATGAAACGAGGAAATCTGGAGGAAAGGTCATATTGGCCACAACATTTTCGGCATGAATTTTGCCATTAATGACGGTGGCTACTTTTAGCTTTAAAACATCCTCAATCTCATCGGGAGTGACCAACTGGGGTCCAAAACTAAAAAAGGTATCAAAACTCTTGGAACGGGTCAAATATCTTGGATTCTTTCTCAATATATCCTCTGCTGTCATATCAATAATGGTAGTAAATCCAGCTACGACGCTGAGCCAATCCTTCCGTTCAACATCCTTGCACTTTTTAGAAAAAATGATGCCCAGTTCAGCTTCAGCAGTTGTTTTTTCAGACTGCAGGGGTATTGTAATGGCATCCCCAGGACCGATAATGGATGTATCGGGTTTAAAAAAGCTGGCAGGCTCTGTGTTCGGTGCTTTCTCGGATAAATCTGCTGCATGATCCACATAATTCAAGCCTATCCCAAATATTTTTCTAGGATTTCTATAGAGTGGAGCGAATTGAACTTCCGTTAGAGGGATACTATCTTGAGCAGAAGCTTCCAGCACAGCCTTTCCCTCCCTACGATACCATAGATTCATCTCTTCTAAAGCTCCCGATTGAATTACCTCCAATAACTCTAGGGGCCAACTTTTTCCATATCGTTTATTGACAGTAGAAACAGGGACGATCCCAATTTTTGTTATAAATCCACATACCTCAGTGTTTTCTAATTTGATGGTAGCTAATCTCATGACAGTTACTCCTCCTGTTTATCTTTATTATACACAGCCTTCTATGTATCAAACAATTATCTATATTATATAACTTTTTGAGATAAGAAAATATTTTATTTACCAGCTTTCAGACACATGATATACTAAAATGTAACATATTCGTAATATCTACACTATAAGTCCCATTAAGGGAGGAAATTGAATGCATAGCTACCGTCTAAAATACGGGAGAGAAACCGTAGAAGTACCTTATTCAGAACAACAATTGCTGGGAATTATTCAAAGCCGCCCTGAAGCTGATGAGAAGGCTGAAGAGGCCGTTGTGATACAGGCTCTGCAAAATCCAATTCACAGCCCTAGATTGAAGGAAATGGTCAAGCCAGGAGAAAAAATATGCATCGTAATTTCTGATATTACCCGTGCATGGCAAAAAATGTCCTTCTATCTGCCCTACATTGTAGAGGAACTTCAGGCTGGGGGAATAGCCGATCAGGATATATTATTTTTATCTGCCACAGGTTCCCATCGAAATCAAAGTGAAGAGGAGCATAAAGTATTACTGGGAGAGAAACTATATAAGCATTTTAAGGTGATTGATCATGATTCTAGAGACCAAGGGAATATGGTATATTTAGGCACCACCAGCTACGGAACTCCCGTTAAAGTAAATAAAATAGCCTTAGATTGTGATCATATTGTATTGACTGGTGCAGTTGTCTATCATGATTTAGCTGGATGGGGAGGAGGGAAAAAATCGATACTGCCTGGAATTTCCAGCTATGAATCCATCATGGCCAATCATGCATTATCTTTAAATCCTGAAATAGGCATGGGGATTCATCCACAAGTACGGTGTGGAAGCGCCTTGGAAAATCCTGTGAATTTAGATATGTTAGAAGCAGCAGCTTTTGTAAATCCTTCCTTTTTATTTAATGTAATCATAAATGAAAAAGGGAATATCGGACAAGCAGTGGCTGGGCATTATGTCAAGGCCCACGAAGCAGGACAGCAGATAGTAGATGAATTAGACAGCATCACCATTGGTCAAAGGGCAGATTTAGTAATTGTATCGGCGGGGGGCTATCCTAAAGATATTAACCTCTATCAGGCATCAAAAGCCCTGGTGAATGCTAAAGAGGCATTGAAGCCTGGAGGAACTGTGATTTTACTCAGTGAATGTGAAGAAGGCTTTGGTCATGATGAAGTAGAGGATCTTTTATTAAACTATGAAAACAACCAAGAACGGGAAGCTGCTGTACGCCAAGACTATACGGTATCTAAATTTATTGGCTATTTGGTTGCAGAAATTGCTGCTGCCTATCAGATAATTTTGGTCTCCAAAATATCTCCAGAAAAGCTGGCCAAAGTAAATATTCAGGGCGTGGCAACTTTAGAAGAGGCCCTACAGCAGGTAGAGACCCAAGGGAAAGCAGGGCAAAAACTTTATTTAATGCCCTATGGTGCCAGTACTTTACCAAAATGGAATCAATAGAAAAAAAGCTTATCTTTGAAAATACACTTGTATTATAGAAAATAGAAGTGTATAATAATACATTATAAAGAATAAAAATGCATAGAGGGGGAAGAAAGAATGTTTTATGGAAAAAGAAAAAAAATAATGGTATTATTGCTATCATTAGCATTAATTCTTACTTTTGTTGGTTGTGCACCAAAGGCTGATCCTGCACCAGCCGCTGGGACTACAGAGCCAGCTGCACCAGAGCAAACACCAGGAAAAATTGACAAGATTAAAAGTGCAGGAAAAATTGTACTAGGTACCGCTGCGGATTATCCGCCCTATGAGTTCCATAAACTGATTAATGGAAAAGATGAAATCGTAGGTTTTGATATTGAAATCGCTAAGGCCATTGCTGCAGATTTAGGTGTAGAACTTGTGATTAAAGATATGAAATTTGATGGCTTATTAGCAGCTTTAGTAGTAGATGATATTGACTTTATTATTGCAGGGATGGTTCCTACTGATGAAAGAAAAAAGACAGTAGATTTCTCTGACAACTACTATCAAGCAGAACAGAAACTTCTTATTAGAACAGCAGATGCAGATATGTTTAAAACTGCTGCAGATTTTAAAGGTAAAAAAGTAGGTGCTCAAAAAGCTACAGTACAAGAGGACATTGCCAATAATGAAATCGAAGGCGCAGAGGTAAAAGCATTAAGTAAGCTAACGGATTTGGTATTAGAATTGAAAAATAAAAAAGTGGATGCCATTGTTATGGTAGGTCCTGTGGCAGAATCTTATGCAAAACAAAATCCAGACCTAATGATTCCTGAGATTGCATTTGGTCAAAATGAGACTTGTGCCATTGCGGTGAATAAAGGAAACGAAGACCTAGTAGAGGCTATCAATCAAACCATTGAAAGACTGCTTGGAGATGGCAGCATTGATAGATTCATTGAAGAAGCAACTGCTTTAGCAGAAGAAGAGTAAAGTATAGACAGATTTGAAAATTAAATGTACAATAATTAGGTGGCAAAGGACGATAGTCTTTTGCCCCTGTTGTTTGTCTGAAAAAATTCATATTTATGGAAAAAATCGATGAGGAGGTGGAAGGAGTGGTTTTAGAATTTATCGGAAAATATTATAGCTACTTTGTAAGAGGAACTATCGTTACCCTCAATCTTTCCTTTTTTGGAGTTTTATTGGGCGTTTTCATAGGGATTGTGCTGGCTTTGCTAAAATTGTCAAAAAATAAAATTTTAAGAGCTTTTGCAGCAGCCTATATTGAAATTGTAAGAGGTACTCCCTTACTGCTGCAGCTATATCTAGTCTATTATGGACTTCCTCGATTAACAGGTTTAGATATTCCGAGTATGCCCTTGGGGATTATTGCAGTATCCTTAAATAGTGGGGCCTATGTGGCAGAAATTATTCGTGCGGGAATTCTAGCAGTAGACAAAGGACAAATGGAAGCGGCCCGTTCCCTGGGAATGCCCCATGGCATGTCCATGCGATATATCATCATTCCCCAGGCAATTAAGAATATTCTTCCTGCCCTGGGAAATGAATTTATTATTTTAATTAAGGAATCGGCCATTGTGTCTATTGTAGGAATCTCTGATTTGATGTACAATACAGACACCCTAAGGGGAATTACCTATAAACCATTTATGCCTTTGGTGATTGCAGCGGTGATTTACTTTGTGATTACCTTTACCCTATCAAAGGTCATTGGCGCATTGGAAAGGAGGTTGAGAGCTGGTGATTCAAATATCCAATCTGCATAAAAAATTTGGTAGTTTGCACGTACTTCGAGGAATTGATCAAGAAATTCAACAAGGTGAAGTGGTCGTGGTTATTGGCCCCAGCGGCTCTGGAAAAAGTACCTTTCTTCGATGCCTAAACCTTTTAGAGATGCCTACAGAGGGTGAAATCGTATTTGAAGGGGTTCTCATTACCGATCCTAAAAATGACATTAATTTGCAGCGACAAAAAATGGGCATGGTCTTTCAGCAGTTTAATTTATTTCCCCATCTGACCGTATTGGAGAATATTACACTGGCACCTCTTAAAGTAAAAAAAATGAATCAAGAAGAAGCTGAAAAAAAGGCCTTTTCACTGCTCAAAAGAATTGGACTAGAGGATAAAGCGCAAAGCTATCCCAATCAATTATCAGGAGGACAGAAGCAGAGAATTGCTATTGCCAGAGCCTTGGCCATGTCCCCTGATGTGATGCTTTTTGATGAACCGACGTCTGCCTTGGACCCAGAGATGGTGGGAGAGGTATTGGATGTAATGAAGGAGTTGGCTTCTGAGGGAATGACCATGGTAGTGGTAACCCACGAGATGGGTTTTGCCAAGGAAGTAGGAGACAGGCTGTTGTTTATGGATGAGGGACTGATCGTAGAAGAAGGAGAACCAAAAGAAGTTTTTGCGAATCCTCAGCATCCAAGAACAAGGGATTTCTTAAGTAAGGTATTGTAAAGAAGAAGGTAGGGATGTTCATGAAACATAGATTTCTTGCAAAAAGATACTGGAAGGATATTACAACCCCCATGGGGGAAGTGGCCCTTTTGGCCCATCGCCATCCAGATTTGATTAACCTTAGTCTTGGTGATCCAGACTATATCACGGATAATATTATTATCGAAGGGGCTCTTGCGGATGCGAAAAAGGGACATACCCGCTACACCGATCCTCAGGGTTATTTGGAATTAAGGGAAGAAATTGCAGCCTTTTACGAGGAAGAATATAAATGTGTTGTAACGCCTGAAGAGATCATGATCGTCGTAGGTGCCTGTCATGGTATGTACTTGGTACTGGAAGCTATTTTAGACGAGGGAGATGAGGTTATTGTACCTGCCCCCTACTTTACTCCCTATGATCTTCAGATTAAACTGGCAAAGGGAAACCCTGTGATTCTAGAAACCTATGAAGAGGATGGGTTTCAGATTGATACAGAGAGGTTAAAATCTCTAATTACCAACCGAACCAAGGCATTGATCATCAATACCCCCAATAATCCTACGGGAGCATCCTTAAGTCGCAAGACCATGGAAGAGGTGGCAAAGGTAGCCATTGAACAGGATTTATTGATAATTGCCGATGATATTTATGGTGCTTTCAGTTTTAAAGAGCCTTTTTTCCCTATGCTCTCCATCCCGGGAATGAAGGAACGAACCATTACCATTGGAAGCTTTTCAAAGGATTATGCCATGACAGGCTGGAGGATGGGTTATGTCATTGCTCCAGACTTTATCACAGCTTGTATCCGAGATATTAATGAAGGGATTTGCTTTGCATCCCCCTCCGTTTCTCAAAGAGCTGCCCTTTACGCCTTAAGGAATCGCAAGGAAATTCAGCCACCGATGATCGAAGAGTACAAAAAAAGAGTTTTTTATGCCTATGAACGGATTTGTAAAATCCCCAATATGTCCATCCTAGAGCCCCAGGGAAGTTTTTACCTTTTTGTTAATATCAAAAAAACAGGGCTATCCTCAACAGACGTGGTTAAGAAGATGTTAGCGGAAGCCCATGTACTGACCATACCTGGTCACGCCTTTGGAGCTTGTGGAGAAGGCTATATTCGTATTGCTTGCACCGTTGGTGTAGAACAGTTAAAGGAAGTATTTGATCGTTTAGAAAAAATGGATATTTTTTCTGAATAATAAATTATAGATACCATGAGGGCATGGTATCTTTTTTCATTTATTATAAGCAGGGATATTCGGTTAAATGGATAATAAATAGAAATTAGAAGGATGTCATGCATGATGTGCAAGGAGGTGAAATCCTTATATGGTTTTTCTAAACTTTGTAAGGAGATAAAGATGAAAGAAATACTATTAGTTGCGCCATACCCCGAACTTGAAATATTAGCAAGGGGATTACAACAAAAACTAGAGCTACCCTTTGAAAGTATTGTTGGGAAC
>JBFNEZ010000052.1:0-19888 GCA_040797825.1 Thermotaleaceae bacterium
CATTTAAAATAATATATCTATAGAATTTTTATCCTTTTATCCTTATCTGGATATAGCTGACTGTGTTATTATGCTATTCTTTGGCTTCCACAATATATAAGATATCGGTAATGTTAATATTTCTGCAATTGGCACCGACACCCATATACCATTATCTCCTAAAAACTTAGGTAATACTAGTAATAATGGAAGTAATAATATCAGAGACCTGCACAATGATATAATTACTGACTCCTTCCAATATCCTGTGGATTGCATATAAGATGCAAAAAGAATATTTATACCTGATGCAAATAGAGAAGGGAAATAATAAATAATTGCATTGGCAGCAGCATTAACAAGTTCAATGTCATTATCAGCAAATACATATACTGGGGCTTCTGTATATTTAAATAACAATAAATATGCTACTAGTCCTATTGTTACGGATATATGCAGACTAATCTTTAAAATTGTTTTCATTTTTCCATCTTCGTTAGCTCCGTTATAAAAACTTATTAATGGCTGTGAGCCTTCTGCCATTCCTAAAAATATTGATAAAATTATTAGAGCTATATATCCTACTATGCCGAATGCTGCAAATCCTAAAGCTCCCATGTGTATTCCAATTGCAATATTAACACATAATGTTGTTAATCCTAAAGCAAATTCCATAGTAAATGATGGTATCCCTTTTAATAACATATCAGAAATGGTCTTAAATCTCATCTTTACTTTTTCAAGGTATAGATTACCCTTTCTTGATATAAAGTGTGGCAACATTATTATCATACTGAATACAGGACCTAATCCAGTAGCTAAAGCTGCTCCACCGATGCCCATTTTTAAGGGCCCCATGAAATACCAATCAAGAAATACATTGGATAATGCTCCAACAATCTGAGCAACCATTGCAAGCTTAGGTTGTGAATCATTTCTTAGCCATGTACACATGGCATAACTAAACATGAAGGCAGGGCTGAATGCAAAGAAATATGTCATATACTCAACTACTAAATCCATTATATCAGGAGTCGCACCTAGCATCTTTGCAATAGGACGTATAAATATTAGGGCACCTACTGCTATTAATATAGACACTATAGCTAATAGTCTAACGGACATATTAAAAATACCTCTTGCTTCTTTATATTCTCCTTTACCATTTTTACTAGAAATCAGTACACCTGCTCCTACTGATATAAGCATACTTAAAGCCAGCAATATTTCTACAACAGGGACACCAACCGTTACTGCAGCTAGTGGCCCTCTCCCAAGCATTCTTGCAACGAATAGTCCATCAACAACAATATATAAGGAATTGAATATAAGCCCTGCTATTCCAGGTATAATATACGCCAGTAATAAATTAAACATGTTTTTTGATTGAGTTTTAATTGATATTTGATTATCCATAATTTCTCCTCCTTTTAAATTAAAAAAATCGCATCTATAGACCTGACGCATCCTCAGGCCTAACGATGCGATTTTGTATGTTCTCATTATAGAGGCGTTATACTCCGGCGAGTATAATACCATGAGATGTATTCACTTTATTTTCAGTACATGATACCAAAATGCATTTTATTTGTCAAGCGCTTGGCAGGAACGATAGAAATGGCCGTTATGCCATATTCCTCTCTAATAAAATCCGCAATCCTATTTATCATTATTCTAAATTAGAATTTGTTATTTCCCCTTAGTTTTATGTGCAGTAATAATCGTATAACTATAAGAGTTTACTGTTATTACACAGTCATCAATAGTTATATAATAATTTTTCCCTTGCTTTATTATGGAACAATTTGGAAGTTTAATCCTATCTTTACACCACTCCACCACATCTTTTGTATCCAATCCTAAATTTCTCTTTATCCTGTCAATACCCATTTTAGTGGTATGAATTTTGTCTAAATTTGAAAGTAAAATCTCATCATTATTCATAATATCATCCTCTTAGTAAATTAGAATTTATTGCTCCCATCCCCCTACGAAAAGGCATTCATCATGGACTGTTTTATAAATAATCGGCTGTTAAAAGATATCCGATAAATTAGTATTTATCGTTATTCACTCATCACACGAATGGAGCACCATCGTTTCGAATATCTGTCCATCAATTCTAATTATCTCATCAATAGGGATTACTGTACCATCGTTCATAACGACAATACGCTCATATACATCTATCTTTTTAACCGTACTTATAGCAGTAACATAGGTGCCGCCATTCTTCTTCTCATCCGGCTGAAAATAGGTGATTGCAATTTCAGGATGCTCTTTAAGTAGGTCTGCTATGATTTGCAGCCTATGGTTCAAAATGTCCTTCATGTATTCATCCAATTCTACCTTCTCATCAGTCAGTCTTGCTGTTTCTTTGATGGCGGCATCATGACCAGTTAATGCGGCAAAGGGAGAAAATTGGGCTGCCCTGTCAATGGTTGCCATATGAGGGTGTTTCGTAGAGACATGGTGTGGCAGATGGATGATGTCATCATATTCTTTCGTCATGCTTTATGTCCTCCAATCTGGTTGTTCCGGTCTAACGTGGTAGCACCTTCCTCAAGATTCATACCCTTTAGAACGGAGTTCTTGCCATATTTCTTCTTTATCTCCAGCATTGTTCTCTGCATCTTTTTTTCTCGTTCAAGCTCGGCTTCTTCTTCCTCTTTTTTCGCCTGTGCAGCCACATAATCTGTGAAGAGATCAATCTGTTCAAAGCTGTCCTTCTTTTGAATGGTTCTCTCATCAACAACATGATTCGCTGCTATATTAACTCTCCTTACCAGAAGATTTTTGTCAACAATGTGCTCAAACAGCTCTATGACGGCATCAATAATCAGTTTGGTGGAAGAGGTCTGTCTGCCAAGGTTTGTCGTACCATGGGCAGACTTCGGAACAGAACGTCCATAATGGTCTGTTGTAATTGGTCCACTATATAATTTTTTTATCTTCGGGTTTGCTAGATTTTCAATATCATACCCTACCGTCAAAACAAGCTGATTAGTCACAAGTCTTTTATCAACTAAATCAAGTACCAACAGATCGGTCATTTCCCGCACAATCAGTTTCGCTTTGTCAAAAGGATAGGCACATTGTAGCACCTGACCTGAGCCAATGCTGTTTGTACTTGGCTTATACGCCTTTATATCAGCAATTGTACATGGCTCCCAACCCCACGCATGGTCTATCAGCAACTCCGCATTGATGCCGAACAACTTGTATAGCAAATCCTCGTTATAGTAATCTGTGGGTTTACCAAGAGAGCACCTTGCAATATCTCCCATGGTAAAGAGACCTTTTTCCTCCAGCTTCCTTGTATATCCTTTTCCAACACGCCAAAAATCCGTTAGAGGCCGGTGTGACCACAGCAAGTGACGATAGCTCATTTCATCCAATTCTGCAATCTGCACACCGTTTTCGTCCACTGGAATACGCTTTGCCTGAATATCCATAGCAACCTTACTAAGATATAAGTTTGTGCCTATTCCTGCTGATGCAGTAATACCGGTTGTTTTAAGGATATCAACAATGATTTTTGTGGCAAATTCACGAGCTGAAAGATTGTAGGTTCTTAGATAATCGGTGACATCAATGAATACCTCATCGATGGAGTAGACATGGATATCTTCGGGTGCTACATACTTTAAGTAGATATTGTAAATCCACGTGCTATACTCTATATAATACGCCATTCTTGGCGGGGCAATAATATAATCCAGCGAAAGATTCGGTGAGGATTTCAATTCAGGATCGCTGAAAGATGAGCCAGAAAAAGTTCGCCTTGGTGCTTTACGCAAACGTTCTGCATTTACTTCCTTAACCTTCTGCACAACTTCAAACAGCCTTGCTCTACCGGGAATACCGTATGCTTTGAGGGTGGGGGAGACAGCGAGACAAATGGTTTTTTCAGTACGACTTGAATCAGCGACAACAAGGTTAGTTGTCATCGGATTAAGTTCTCGTTCTTTACATTCTACCGAAGCATAAAATGATTTTAAGTCGATTGCAATATAGGTTCTGTTCTTCATACTCATTCTTCGGTCCACTCCTTAAAAATTATCTGCTAAATTGGGATTCGTCTGCTTATATTTATAATTATATTAATGTGAGGGTTTATCATTATTGATTAACTCAAGAGTATTTTTGAAATCCGATATCAACATTCCATAAACAAAGCTGTCAGTCCATTCGCCCTTACTCCAATAGTCTTCAATAAAGTGAGCTTCTTTACGCATTCCAACTCTTTCACAAAGCTTAGCTGATGAAAAATTTCTAGCATCAAGGTTTGCCTGAATGCGATGTACTTTTACTATGTTAAACAAATATTCAATAACACTCCTTGTTGCTTCAGTAGCATATCCTTTTCCTGAATATTCATCATTAAATGCAAATCCGATTTCAACAGTCTCTTTCATACCTGTGTACCATATGGAAATATCACCTATAACCTTATTGTCTAGTTCACAAGCTAAACTGATAGCTGTATCTTGAGTGAGTTGATTAGCTACCAACTTCTTATTAAATTCTTCGTCTTTGATAGATGAAGTCCATGGTTCATTCAATAAAAACCGACATATATCTTTATTGCTATAAATTTCAAAAATATCTTCAATATCTGTTTCCCTAAAGGTTCTTATTTTAAGCCTATCTGTTATTATATCCATAATATATACCTCCTGCTTAAATTCCTGTTTATACACATTATAGCACATACGTTCTATTAAATAAACTTAAACTTATTAACATTTTTACATCATAATCTTCATATTTCTCCGTTGTTACATTCTGTTCACAGTAAACATACCTCTGGGAGATTTTTTATCCCCCATCTCTGGGGGACTCTTAAAACTCCAGTTTACCAATGAACTTGTAGGTGATGTCGATGGATTGATAAATCTCGCCGTTTTCATCAGTGCTTTTTTCGCCGATGTCGATGCGGTCAATGAGGGCATTCACGATTTTTGCATCCAACTGTTCAATGTGCTCCATGGATTTTATGACATCAATAAAGTTGCCAATGTCCTCTGCGCTCTTTTCACTGGCTGCCAAGCGTTCCTTGATTGATTCACTTTCCTCAATCAAATCGGTCTGCTCTACCTGCAACTTGGAACTAAGCATAGTGAAGTTACGGTCTGCAATAACATCTAAAGCTCTGTCCTCATACAGCTTTGCAAAAATACGCTCAATATCAGTAAGCCTTTTTTGGTTCTTAGTGAGTTGCTTTTCCAAGGATACGGTGGTAACACTTTGGCTGTCTGATTGGGCACTCTGTATTGCCTTGCGTACCTTGCTTTCATTAATTTGCACCATACCTATAATGCGGTTTAATCTCTGTCGTACCACCTCTGTAAGCATATCCAGAGAGGTATAATGGCTGGTACACCGTGCTTTGCCGTGGGAAGTATAGGTGGCACAGGTTAAATATTTGGTGACTGCTTTTGGTTTCCCATTCTTACCGATTTTTGGTTTTCGTGGTGCCTGTCCATAGTTCAACGCTTTTCCGCAGTCGGTACATTTGGCTATGCCTCTAAAAATATTTTTCCCATTGGCTTCGGTCGGAGACGGAGCACGAAATCTTTTTTGCACCGCATTCCACAGTTCCTGCGAAATAATCGGCTCGTGAGTATCCTCAATAACGATCTGGTCTTTCTTGGGCATCCTTTTCATCTTGCTTTTGTGGGTGGCTTTTCGATATCGTAAATGCACAGTGCTACCAAGATAAAAAGCATTTTTGACAATGGTAGAGATGGTTGCAATACTCCACTCATATCGATGCTCGGGTATTTCCATGTACTCGCTGTACTTCTCGCCACGCATATGCTTGACTGCAAGGGGTGTAGGAATTTTGCTTTCCCGTAGATAATCTCGGAGAATCCCTCGCCCCATTCCATCTGCATATTTTTCAAAAATCATCTGAACAATGGGGGCAGTTTCTTCATCGACGACCAGCTTGTTGTGATCGTTTGCATCTTTTTTGTAGCCGTAGGGTGCATAGGCTGCCAGAAATTGACCCTTGAGATATTTTGCATTTCGTGAGGCTCTTTGCTTTTTGCTAAGGTCTTTCACATACATGTCGTTCATGATAAACTTAAACGGAGCGAAGTCCACGCTTGAGCTATTCTTGTCGGCGGTGTCATATCCATCCCCGATGGCAATATATCTTACCTTGTTTTCGGGGAAGAATACCTCGGTGTAATAACCTGTCATGATGTAATCTCTGCCCAGACGGGAGAGGTCTTTGGTAATCACACAATTGATTTTTCCCTTGCCAATATCATCGATCATTCGTTGAAAATCAGGTCTTTCAAAGTTCAACCCTGAATACCCATCGTCTTGATAGATACATCCGATAGCCAAACCGTTTTCCTCACAGTACCGCTGTATAATATCTCTTTGAATGGTGATACTGCCGGACTCACCAACGTTGTCATCGTCCTCACGAGAAATTCTACAGTATATGCCTACTCTGTAATTTTGCTGTTCCATTCGAATCAAATCCTCCTTTTGTAAATGAAACAGCACATCAAGGTTTTGGTTTTGCAACACCAATATACCTTAATGTGCTGTGAATAGCTACTCTCAAAATCAAGAAATATCAAGAAATATCAAGCGGATTGGCGGCATTTATCTACAATCAGTTTTTCTAAAATTTCGTCAAGCTCCTTACCTTGTTCGGCAAATCGTTCCTTGATAAGGCAATTGATTTTCCCAAATCGAATTACAGTTCCAGTGTCATTTGCTGGTGCATGAACAGTAGAATCCGATTGTGTATTTTCATAATTTTTCATAGGCTGTCCTTTCTCCCTGTGGTAGGGCAAAAAAATAGCACCGAACATCTCTGCTCGGTGCATCACATTTTCATTTCAAAATCGTATCCGCTGTGGTCATCTTGCTTTTGACCAACACCCTTTTTGCGTTCGTGAACAACCTTTTGAGTGGTGCTATCCCTTACAGGAACATGCTGATTAGCTTGCTCCAATGATTTCCCAAGCTTAACAAAATCACTGCCAAGGTTAGCAATACCCACACCACCAAGGTCGTTTCCAATGTCCATTCCAACCTCGGCAATCTCAGCTTGGGCAGAGAAAAGGAACACTCTTTCTTGCTCCCAGCCTGTGATAAGGTCTGCTGTATCTTGGACAAACTCTTGCTCAATTGCTCCAGTTCCATCCTCGTGGGCAGGTTGTTCATCTGCGTTTTGATGCTGCTGGTTTGTTGCTGCAAGGCTTTCATCTGGCTCTGCAAATCCTCTATCCCATCCCAAATGAGGCTTTGGTTGTAAAACAGATTGTCCAACTTCTCCTGTGTCAGAGGAGAAGGAGTGGGCATCGGCTTTTGGGGTGACTGTGGTTTGTTCCGCTGTTTGAGTTCCTCCAGCGATAATTTCCTGTCTGATTCGTAGCTCAAGCTCCATCCTCTCCTTTAAATATTTTGATTCGTGCAAGCGGTCATCACGGCATTTCATACCCTTGGGGGTGGTGTAGGTAATATTTTTTCGGGTGTCTGTCCACTTGACACCGTAGCCCTCAAATTCCATCAGCTCGATAAATTGCTCCTTGCTGACAGCGTATTTCATACACTCGTCGATGGTATTCATCAACCGCATTTTCCAACTTTCACCCTTGGCTGCTGCGTGGTATTCAGCAACGCTCATGGACTTGCTATGCTCATGCTTTGGTTTCGGCTTGTAAACCTCAAAGCCATATTCCATGCACAGCCTGTCATTCAACTGCCGTATGGGTTCTATCTCCGGGGTGCTGATGTGAAACTTTCTGCCGGAGTCAAAGGCAACCGAGTTGATAATAAAGTGAGAATGTATATGGTCACGGTCGGTATGGGTGCAGATTAACACCTCGTAATCCTTGAAATACTCCGCCAGCTTGACCGCCATTTCGTGGGCAATCTTAGGCGGGACATCCTCACCCTTTGGGAAAGACTGCACCATGTGGTAGTACATACGACCGCTGTCTTTGCCGTGGTACAGCTTGGTGTTGATAAATTCGTGGTAGACCGTTTGGGGAGAACAGTTCAGCCCCGACACCAATCTCTCGCCCTCAAACAGGGTCTTTTCGGTTTTCATGGCATAGTTCATCACCGCAGACATACTGGCTCGTGACTGCTTTTTCTTAATCTTTGCGAAGCTTACAATGGCTATGCTGACCACCTCCTACGCTCTAAAATCTCTTTGAGATGGCTGTTGATTGCGACCATTTCCTCCTGCACACCGCTGAGATTAACAGCATTAATTCTTCCGCTGTGGGCAAGCACTGCAATCTGATTGAGGTTTCTGCCTACGGCTTTTAGCTCCTTGAGCACCTCAGCAAGGTCTGTAATAATGACTATCTCCTTGCCGAGACAGGTGGCAGTGACATAGTCGGTGAGGGTCTTGTTTGCCCTCTGTGCCTTGTGATGGATTTTCTCTAAATCCTCGGGTGTAATTCTTAGGTTTAATCTTGCGTTTTTCATGTGATACCTCGCTTTCTTCATGAGATGGGTTCGTTCTAAAGGGGTGCGGGTACACCCGCCCAGCAGCATCGGCGTGTAGCCGAATGCGATGCTGGCTCTCTCCTCGGAGAGAAAGTGGTAGCGGTAATTCCTGCGGTTAAATAGATAACTGACAGAGAAGAAAAATTGCACTCTGTGGGGTGCTTGGAATGGGTCGGCTGTGGGTGTCTGTTTTGGCTCACAAATCGCCTACAACGGCTTTGTTGGCGGTGGGTGGGGTAGTTACTCCCATCGCCGTTATAATCGGCACACTGGGGCGACAGTGCGGTCAAAATGCCCCATGTGCATCGGCATTAGAGCAGTTCATAGCAAATGTGTGGGTACTATGCCTACAGCGATCTGCCGTTACAAATTCCCCTTGTCAGTGGGGATGATAACGGCTGTTATTATCAGAGAAACAAGAGGGCAACAAGGCAGTGTCCTTAGAACCTTGCACTGTTACCCCCTTGGCAGTGAGGAGTACCATTTGTTATCTTTTCTAATTGATTTAACGCCGATGTTTTGTTTGGCTATTTTCAAGGTTCGGTTGGAAATCCCCATCTCTTTTGCCTGTGCGGTAATTTCCTCCGAAGCCATTTCACCATCAGAAAGCAAATCCCTCAACAGGTTTTCCGCTTGTGCTGTTTTACTGAGCAGTGAGCCGTTGCCGGCAAGCACTTCATCCACCGAGGTGTCACAGTAACCTTTCCATGCAAAGCCTGTTTCGGGGTTGAGCTCAAAGGCAATGGATTTTCCCTCGGGTGCAAGACTGCTTTTATCATGAGCAACAATACGGAGTGTCGGCTCATCTCTCACTCTGCCAACTACAAGCACACTTCGTGCTGCTGCACGGAAATCTATTGAGCCAAGACCACGGTATGAGGATTTACCGCCCTGCATTTTATTCATGTGTCCAACTAAAACAAAGGCACAGCCTGTTCTCTCCGCAAGCAGTGACAGTCGTTTCATGATAGGTCTGATTTCATTTGCTCGGTGCATATCCACATCCTCACCGAGGTAGGCTTGCATAGGGTCAAGCACAATCAGCTTTGCACCTGTGGCGGTGATAGCTTGCTCCAGTCGCTCGTCAGAGAGTGTCAGCTCGGTTTCATTTTCATCAATGACCAACACTCTTTCGCAGTCAGCACCGGCAGAGAGAAGGCGAGGCTTGATGGTGTCACCAAGACCATCCTCTGCTGTTTGGTAAATCACATTGATTGGATCTGCTCCAACTTCTTCTTCGGGCAGTGGTTCTCCGTTGGTGAGCAGTGCAATGAGGGCGAGGATAAAGGTTGTCTTGCCCTCGCCTGGGTCACCTTGGATGATGGTCACCTTGCCGTATGGAATGTAGGGATACCAAATCCAATGAACATCCTCTACATCCACATTGCTCATTTTGATTAGCTTTAATTGGTTGCTCAAAAAATCATCTCCTTTTCTCGGCTTTGTAGCCATTTGTGTGGTTGCCTACGGGGTGTCTCCTGTCGGCTGTGTTAGGGTTAAACACCGAACATTCCTGCAAGAGGATTGGAATTCACAGCTCTTTCCAATTGTTCTCCAGATACATGGGTGTAAATCTGAGTGGTAGCGATGCTATCGTGACCAAGTATTTGCTGCAAGGCACGGATATCTACTTTTCCATACTGGTACATCAGCGTGGCTGCTGTGTGACGAAGCTTGTGGGTAGATAATGTTTTGATGTCCAGTCCTGCTTTGGCAAGATACTTTTTCACCACATCCTGCACCGCTCGACCTGTCATTCTCTCACCATTTTTTGATATAAACAGAGCAGAGGTGCTTACTGTTCCTCTCACTGAAAGCCAGTCTGCTATGGCTTTCTTGGTTGCCGGAGTTAAAAAGATGGCTCGCTCTTTATTGCCCTTACCAATAATTCGAAGACTGTCAGCAGTTACCTGCTCCACATTAATGCTGGTAAGCTCCGACAGTCGCAATGCACAGTTTAAGAACATGGTAATAATGCAGTGGTCACGAGGGTTGTTTTCACACTCAATCAGCAAGCGAATTGATTCCTCCAACGTGAGGTGCTTTGGCATTCGCTTAGGGATTTTTGGTGTTTCCAGTTCCTCGGAAACATTATTGTCGATGACTTTGGCTTTTGTCTTGAGGTACTTCCAAAACTGGCGGATGGAAACGATTTTTCTTGCCCTGGTGCCAGCGGAAGCCTTTTTTTCATTTTGGCAATGCGAAATAAAAGCGTACATATCATTGAGCGTAATGCTACGGATAAACTCAGCATCCACAAAAGCTAAGTCATACCTATCACCGAATATGTTTCGCTGCTTTTTTAGAAATGAAAAAAACATTAAAACATCGGTGCGGTACTCAATTACTGTGTTCTGGCTCCTACCTTTAATGACTGTGAGGTAGTTGAGGTATTCCTCCAAAAGAGAAAAGCTGGTGTAATTTTTTAGTGCCATAGGGTTCTCCTTTCAACATTTGGTTTTATGCAAAAAGCACCGACCCGTCATAAAACAGGTCAGTGCTTTGAGACATCAGATTAAGTTCAGAGAATAAAAAATGGCGAACAGCTAACCGGTAATCGGTTTAAACTGTTCGCCATCTTTTTCAAATATTTCGAGTATCATTTTCGCTCCCATGCGGAAGCCGTCTGTGAAGCGTTCCTCTCCGCTGATGTAGAGCAAGTTACCTTGTGCCGTTATAAGATCCTGTAGAAGCTTTTGCTGTTGTTCATTCAGCTGTGCCATCAGTTTTTCTTCAAGCGCTGAAACTTCACGCTGCCCTTTTTGAAATTCGCTGCCGGGCACAACACTTTTTGCCACAGGGTTTAGGTTGCCGTGGTACAGTTCACTCAGTATTTTTTCTTTCTGCATTTTTCTCACCTCCTCAAGCACAACACAATACCATCTATCCCAGCAGAAAGCTATTCAGCAATGTTTACAATTCGACAGTTGAATTGATTACTTTAATATGGTAAACTTATTCTATATAGCTACCGAACAAAACTTTTTTGAAACGGTAGTGGTGAAAAAAATACCCAATGGGTAAAATTTATATTTTGTTTATAACATAAAGGAGTGAAAAAATGAATACATTCTTTATACCTGCTATAGAATGGAATTTATTTAGTGGCAGTTTTGAAAAAAATTTATCTCTATTCGATATTGCTAATCCAAAAGAAGTTATGAAAAAAGCGAAAGCAAAGTATTTTACAATTATCAAGGATATTCCATCGTTTCGGAAAAATGACATATTATTGACAACCCTGCTTAACGCTACAATATTGGCATCTGTTTACCTCTCTTTACCACAGAGGTTTGGCGTTAAACTTGTTGAAGAATATTATAGAAATTCTATGAATAATCATGTTATGAAACTAATGCTTAGAAAGAATAAAAACTTTAAAAAAGGATATCAGCGCAACCTTGAAAAAATTTCCATAAGGAGCCAAAAAGCAACAAATCCTTATACATGGCGTTTTAAATTTGTTAAGGGCAAAACCTTGGATAGTTATGATGCAATATTTGATAAATGTGGGATTTGTGTGTTGTATAAACAATTAGGCATTTTTGAAATTGTTCCTGCTCTATGCTCCTATGATTATGATATGGCTGAACAGACAAATTCAATTTTTACAAGAGAGTTTCGACTTGCAAATGGAGATGATGTTTGTGATTGTCACTATGAAAAACGTTAGTTGTTATTTATATAACAATGTTATTTCAATTGATTATGAGCATTTTAGGTAGGATAAGTTCAAATCCCTCGCTAAAAATGCACTCGCATCTATAACTACCAGCTCACTCAAAAGACCTACTTTTCCACTAAGGGAAAGGTAGGTCTTTTTCTATATCTAAAATGGTGATATAATAAGGTAAGATTATTTATATTTGCTTGATTCGCGTTAGTCGAAAATTATCATAAAAATGGACTTTGAAAAATAAGAGAGGGGGAATAATTTGATTATCAAAAATGGCAAGCAATTCAATATGTTTCCCTCACATGTGGGGCTGAGAAAATATATTCAATATTACAACATCGTGTTTCCGTCGAATGATACGTTTATGGCACACTATACGCTTATGCCTAACGCATGTGGAACATTGTCGCTTGCTTTTGACGGAAACGCAGTAATTGCTGAACTGTGGGGAGCATCTTTAACCCCTGTTTTGTTAGGAATAGAACCAAATAGTTATCATGTCCTGCTACTTATCCAGCTTTCACCCTATGGTTTGTATCAAATTACCCGACAAAGCCAAATAGAGTTTGCAGATAAGCGACTTTCGCTTGCGGATATTGACAATGAGCTGTTTGATTCGCTGTATCAGGCTTTTGTAGCATCAAAAACTGTATGCGAAATGGTAAATACTTGTGAGAAAATTTTATACAAACGCATGGATAAGCATGTTGTTTCGGACTCTTTGTTGTTGGCAACCAAAGTGATTTCTGATAATTATGGGCAAATACAAGTGAAAGAAGTTGCTGGACAATGCCATTATAGTGAGCGACAGCTAAACCGCTTGTTTCTTGCGCAAATTGGAATGAATGTTAAGGACCTTGTACGCTTAACACGCTTTAATTATGTATTAAAGCACATTCAAAAATCGCCTTGCTTTTTTGCGGCATTGTCGCAACAAGCCGGATATTTCGACCAAGCCCATTTTGATAAAGATTTCAAGGCTATCAGTGGTGTTACCCCTCAAAAGTATCTGAAAACAATGTCGGATTTTTACTATGATGGAACAGAGATATACAATACAATATCCTCAAAGGAGGATTGAAAAATGAAATATCAAGGTTGTCTTTTAGCGGTTAAGGATATAGCCGCATCGAAACACTTTTATGAAAAGGTGCTTCATCAAAATGCAGTCATGGATATTGGCGTGCATGTGACATTTGAGGGCTTTTCTCTGCAACAAGGATATGCCGAACTCGTTGGTATATCAATAGATAGCGTGATAGAGCAATCACATAACTTTCAAGTCTATTTTGAGGTGGAAGATTTAGACAAGGTGTACGCCGAAATGAAAAGCATATCCAGTTTGCAATGGGTACATGAAATCAAAGAATACCCGTGGGGGCAGCGTGACATTCGGGTATATGACCCCGACAAGCACATTGTAGAAATTGCAGAGGATATGACCACGGTTATCAAACGCTTTTTTAATCAAGGCATGTCGGCAGAAGAAGTTGCTACACGCACAATGTTCCCTCTTGAGGTTGTAAAACAGTATGCGTTAGGCTTTGGTATGTGATACATGGCGGCTTTGGTAAATCAAAGCCGCTATTTTATTCCAAACAAGATCGGAGGAGACGGACAATGAGTAAATATGAGCCGCTTTGGAAGGCGATAAGTCAACGCACGGAGAACAGCTTCGCGTTGACCTATGCCGAGATTGAACAGATTCTGGGCTTTCCCATCGATCACGCCTTTTTAACCTTCAAGAAGGAGCTGCCCGCCTACGGCTACGAGGTGGGTAAGATCTCCATGAAGGCACGGACGGTGGCGTTCAAACGCTGCGTTTGACAAGCGGCTGCGTTTCTGCTATCATCGGCTTCACCCATCCAAGAGGAGGTACACTATGAACTGGGAGCCATGGACAGGCTGTTACAAAATAAGTGATGGCTGTACAAATTGCTATTTTTATGGGCCACATGCGAAACGCTATGGCCAAAACACAATACAAAAAACAGATAAATTTGATTGGCCCGCAAGGAAAAATGCAAAGGGCGAATACAATATCAAAGGCAACAAAATTCTTCCAACCTGTTTTGCGACTGACTTTTTCCTGCCAGAAGCAGACGAGTGGCGTAAAGACATTTGGGCTATCATCAAGGAAAGAACTGATATTGATTTCTTGATTTTAACAAAGCGAATTGACCGTTTTCTCGTATCACTTCCACCCGATTGGGGTGCAGGCTATGACAATGTGAATATTGGTTGTACTGTCGAAAATCAAGAATTAGCCGATTACAGACTTCCTCTCTTTTTATCCTATCCGATAAAGCGGCGGTTCATCGCTTGTGCCCCACTCTTAGAAAAGATAGATTTGACACCGTATCTTCGTGGAGTAGACCATGTGACTGTTGGTGGCGAAACAGGGCGAGAATCCCGTATATGTGACTATGATTGGGTACTTAATATTCGGGAGCAATGCGTAAAAGCAGATGTAACATTTTGGTTCAAAAATACAGGCTCGTTTTTTAAATGTGACGGCGTAGTGAAAAAAATAAATCCATTTAAGCAAACAGGTATAGCGAAAGAGCTTGGTATCGATATTTTAGATGGAAAAAGGTTATTTTGATAAAACGACATAGTGTAAAACATTATTTCCTATTTTACTTCATGAATGTTCTGAACGAACCAAATGAGCATAAAGTGTGTCTACGTGTGAGTTTAAATCCCCTATAAAAACAGCTTTACATCTACAATTACCAGACTGCTCAAAATTCTGATATAATTAAATAAAGATTATTTATATAATGTGCGAGGTGGTGCAATAAATGTTTAATGAAATTTGTATCTATGAGGCAAAGATTGAAAAGCAAGAGGAAATTGAGCAACTTATGAAAGAGGTTGCCGCCTTTTATATGGAGCAAGATGGTGTTATTGAAGTTAGATATATCAAACGCACCCACCGCCAAACAGATTTTAATGCCGTTAAAGAAGGGGCATTGCCTGTTCGCCTCACACGCAATGTAGGCAAAGTCACTTATGTTTTACATTGGACTGTTAGAGATGAAGAAACTCACGCAAGGGTGTCAAAGTTAGGGTTAGAGCATTTTTACAAGCGGTGGAACAGATGCTTAACCACTATGCCAAAAATTATTTTGGGTGAAAACATTGTGTAAGGGTATGAGCACACACCTTACTGAAACTAAATTAGCACTGCTAAAGCTAATCTTGATTACACTTCAACAAGGGCAACTCCATTGAGTGGGTTGCCTTTCGTTTATCCGCAAAGAGGACAGCCAAATCTAACCGTTTGGCTGTCCTCTTTATTGATAACTGTGTTTGCAAAACCTTTTGATGTGCTGTATAAATTATTCTCCCTAAAGTGGGTGTACTGCTCATAATACACCCTAAGGAGTCCCTTAATATCAAAATTATCGGCTCTTCTAGCTGCTACCTTAGACTGAATAGTCTTAATAGCCTTATGGATATATTCTCTATCAAATGCTACTTATCATTTCAATTCACTCTCATTTCAACCCAATTCCTTTCAAAACCTCATTTGTGGCAATGCCGTTATAAGTATAGGCAAGTTCGTCGAAAACAAATGGCAGGGTTGATCTATCCTCAAGCTTAATCAGCTTATAGTTATTTTGCAAACGCTCCGTATTTCTGATAATAGATTCACGGATAGACGGTTTTGGATTATGTCGGCATTATTTATAATTTCCGGCAAGCTGCCAAATTGATTTATAAGTACCGAAGCAGTTTTGAGGCCGACTTTGTCTGCACCTTTGATATTGTCGGAATTGTCGCCTGTCAAGGACTTGAAATCGGCATATTGACGCGGGGATATGCCATATCTGTTTTGTATGTATTCAATGTCACATATAACCGTATTATCGCCACGATACCGCAACACACGTACATTTTCGCTTATAAGTTGGAAAAAGTCGCTATCAAAGGAAGCTATTACGATTTGTCTTTTGTTTTTGTATGTATGGGTATAGCTTGCAATAACATCATCAGTTTCCAGTTCTGCTACTTCTGTATACTTTACATTCATAAATGTTAAAGCATCATACACATCTTGTAACTGCGAGAATGGATTTTCTTGCTCAGGCACAGTAGAATAATCTGTCCGATTGGCTTTGTATTCGGCAAACAGCTCGACTCGGTCATTGGGATGTTCGCCGTCAAATAGCACCACAACATGAGTTGGATTTGCCATTTTCATTATCCTAATAAATGCTCCAATGAATCCCAAAGTGCCTTGTATTGCTTTACCATTAGCGTTTATAATTCTTGACGGCATACCAAAAAACATCTGAAAATGTAGATTTAGGCCGTCCACTATTAACAACTTTTCCATGCCGCCACCTCATTTACTCTTTAATTAATAAATAGTAATTTCATTCATACATCCAACCTGACCACTCCCCAAGCCCTCTGACCTCAAAATAGCTATATAAATCTCACCAAAATGATTTATATAATATTGTATGCCACCAATAGAACAGTATCGACCTCTTTGGTTAGATAATAATTTCGCAGCTCAATAGCTTCACTTTCGTTTCGGCTCGTTAGCTCCTTGTCCTACGCTTAAATTTGGCGTTACTGCTTCAATTCCAAAGACTCGGTACAGGTTCTGTTCTTCATATTCATTCTTCAGTCAATTCCTTAAAAATTACCTGCTGGATAAATCGGTATTTACCTATCTTATATTATGCCCAATATGGAAAAGTTTGACTTTCCCAAAAGTCGAAATTATTTTGAATACACATGCTTGAGGATGACACTCCTCCATCAACAGGAAAAGCACCTCCTGTTATATATCCAGCGTTCTCGCTTATGAGGAAAGCCACCATATTTGCAATATCTTCCGGTTCTCCAATACGCTTTAGTGGTACGCGTTCTGCACAGCAGATAGCAGTTTCTTCATCCGGAAAACTCTTTTGTAAAAGAGGAGTATTAATTGGCCCCGGCAATACACAATTGACTCGTATCCCATACTCTCCATACTGCTGTGCAAGGCACTTAGTCAACATAACAAGACCTGCTTTTGTTGTACAGTACAATGGTGATGTTAGTTCGGGTACAAGTCCCAGACAAGAAGCAATTATAACAATTGAGCCCTTTGCATCTTTAATTTTTGAAAACGCATTTCGTGTCATCATATAAGTGCCTTTAATGTTAATATCCACCATTCTGTCTATTTCCTCATTTGTAGTATCTTCCAGATATTTCTCAAAATAGACTCCTGCATTATTCACTAAAATATCTAATTTAGGAATATTAATTAGTGCCGATTTAATTTGTCTGTCGTCACGAATATCTACATGGTAAAACTCAAAATCTTCCGGCGGACTTTGAATATCAAAAATGATGACATGCATCCCCAACTTTTTAAGTTTCTTTGAAATGGCAAGTCCCATGCCAGAACTACCACCTGTTACAACCACTACCTTTTTATCTTCCATAAATATCTCTCCTATTCGTTAAGAAATTCCTGTTTATATTTATATTTATTATAGCACGTACGTTCTATTAAATAAACTTAAACTTATTAACATTTTACATCACATAATCTTTTACTACCATAAGTCCTACAGTTAATATAGTTGTCTGAAGAAATGTAATAAGGCACAATCCGATTATCTGCTTACACTATTGAATAAAGTCATCAATGTAACCTCTAGGAACAGAAAACATATACATACTTTTTACCCACTCCTTTCTTTGAAATAAAAAGATGTACATCTAATGATTGATGTACAGAATATGTGATGCTTTCAAAATAACTTAGTCATTAATTGTATAAGATTAATTGAAGTAAGCAGCAACATATGGTATAAGCTTGCTCTTTTCATTACATTCCAAGTATTTTCCAGAGTATCCTTGCAAAAGGACGGTGATTATTATTGACAATATCAATCCTCGATTATACAATTATAATATATAATATCAACCCTCGATAATAAGGAGGATAAAGCATGGGGAATAAACGAATAGAGGTTGTTAGTGAAAGTATGTTCTACACCCTCATGGCATTTTTGCATGGTGAATGTAGCGGTACTGCGGCAGCAAGCATGGTTGAGCGTTTGACAAAAGGTCGTGTACGATTAGGGCCTGCAACACTTTATACTATTTTAGGTCGCTTTGAAGAGGAACAGGTTATTAAAGAAACTCGTACAGAGGGTCGAAAGCGTTTTTATCGCCTTACTGACAAGGGGATTAAGATGTATCACGACGAGTTAGAGCGACTTAAGCAGTGCATAACAGATGCTATTGTATGGGAGGACGAAAATAATGAAACAGTATTATAAAAGACCATCTTTTGATTTCTATGATGCGATTGCTATGGAATGTTGGCTATCTGACTTAGCACAGCAAGGTCTAATTTTAGAGGGAACGTCCCTCGCTTGGTTCCGTTTTGCTAAGGGAGTTCCTTCGGATATTCGATATCGTGTGGAGCCGATAATCAGCGAAAACAAGCAACCTTCAGAGGAAATGATATCTACTTACAAAGAAGCAGGATGGGATTTTGTTGTCGGGTTAAACGGTCTATTTTTCATATGGAAATCCACACGGGCAGATACAGTAGAATTGCATACCGACCCCATCGTGCAGAGTGAAAGCTATCGCAGACTGTGCAAAAAGTTAACACACACTGCATTAAGCACCAGTCTTTGCGTTATTGTAATTTTTGCAATTATCATCGGTGGGTTTCTTGTTTCGGACAGACCGGTAACACTGTTTTTAGCAAGTCCTCTTTACTTGTTTTTGGCTGTATCTGAGTTTTTTGTTGTAGCACAGGTAGTGCAACAGGCAAGAAGTGCCTTGAGAATAAAGAAAATGCTTGCGGATGGATTCTCCCTCAGTCACCAAAAGGATTACCACAAACAGTATCGCAGCTATAAAATCATACGTGTACTATCACTGCTATTTTCCATCGCAATTCTGGCGACCGCTGTTTTAACCCTGACAACCGACTGGAGAAAAAGTACAGTAGATGTGGAGCAACCATTGCCATATCTTTCACTGGATCTTATTGAGCAAAGCGAAGAATTTGCTTGGGCAGAGCCGGCGTTCATGTTTGACTCGGATATTGATTACAATAACTATGTGGACTACACATGGACACCCTTGGTACCTGAACATTATGAAATTCGTCAAGAAGGCGCAGCTCAATCACACAAATGGCCTGACGACAGTGGCTATTACACACCTACGGCAACGACGGAATACTATCGGGTAACTTTCTCATCTTTCGCACCGGCACTTTTCGATGAATTGATGAGTCGGTATTTGTGGAAGTATGAAGAATACACCATTAGCAAGCTTGATGCCTTTGACCGTACTGTGATAGCACAGAACAAGAAGCATAGCATGACGCATCTATTTGTTCAATGTGGTAATCAGGTGATTTATATTCGCTATCAGGGCTATGCCGATTTAAGCGAAAGACTCGAGTTGCTTTCTAAAGTGCTGTGAATTCACTAAATTCTTGCCATATGGGTGCAATTTATGAATACTGCAGAGAATTTTATGAATTAGCTATCCTAAAGCTAAAATAACTAATTATAAAATCGGCACTACACTTTTTTATCGGTGTAGTGCCTTCTATTCGTTATAAGCCGAGAATAGTACAGTCAATGCTTGCATAAAGCTGGTGGAAACGTCATTTGTTATATCTACTACCTCCTTCAGCTTTTCTCGCTATCTCATCAATCGGAATCTGTCCATCATCCTCATCAAACTCCATATTTA